>JAMWZA010000078.1 GCA_024305105.1 Marinoscillum sp. | reverse complement strand
AAGAGACAGCTCTTTTGACTTTCCAGGGAGGCATTACAGTACCAGGATATGCTGCCAGTAAAGGGGCCATCGGTCAGTTGACCATGGCTTTCTCCAATGAATGGGCCAGTAAAGGAGTAAATGTCAATGCAATAGCACCCGGGTATATTGCGACTGACAATACCGAAGCACTAAGAAATGACCCTGATCGTAGTGAATCCATACTTAGTAGAATACCGCAGGGAAGATGGGGTACCCCTGATGATTTTAAAGCGCCAGTCGTATTCCTGGCAAGTAATGCATCGAGCTACATGAACGGCACCATTGTGACCGTCGATGGAGGCTGGATGGGTAGGTAAAAATTGGAATGGAAAGTAGTGATGGGAATCTGATTTCTTCTTCATGCTTAGGTTATCCTGTTGCTACTTGACTTTCCTTCTAATTGACTTATTATATGAAAGAGTTTTTAACTGAGGATTTTTTACTTGAAACAGAAACGGCCAAAAAGCTGTATTTCGAGCATGCGGCCAAAATGCCGATTATCGATTACCATTGCCATTTATCTCCAAAGGATATTGCTGATGACCGAGTTTTTAAAACCATTACAGAAGCGTGGTTGGAAGGAGATCATTACAAATGGAGAGCAATGCGTACCAATGGTGTGGATGAGGAGTTTATTACAGGATCCAAATCGGATGAGGAGAAATTCACTAAATGGGCAGAAACGGTTCCAGATACTTTAAGAAATCCTTTATATCACTGGACACATTTGGAGCTACAGCGGTACTTTGATATTCCCGATATTCTGAACAGTTCCACCGCAGAGGCCATTTTTAATGAGTCATCAGAAAAATTAAAATCTACACCCTTTACTTGCCGTGGTTTACTTCGAAAAATGAATGTAGAAGTGGTGTGTTCGACGGATGATCCAATAGATGACCTGAAATACCACAAGCAGCTAAAAAGTGAGGAATTTGAAGTAAAGATTTTACCCACATTTCGTCCTGACAAATTGTATGCTGTTGAAGATTTAAATGCTTATACCGCATATTTGACGAACCTGGGTGAAGTCACAGGAGTGAAGATAAATAGCCTTGATTCACTGCTTGAAACAGCTCAGCTTCGCATTGATTATTTCCATGAAGTGGGAGGAAGGCTTTCTGATCATGGACTGGAGCAGTTGTATGATGTGGATTACTCCAAAACGAACGCGGCAGCATCTTTTGCCAAATTAATGAAAGGAACCACTTTGACCTTAGCTGAAACACATCAGTTTAAAATGGTGGTCCTGGTGGAGCTCAGTAAAATGTATCATGCTAAAAACTGGACGCAACAGTATCACCTGGGAGCGATCCGAAACAACAACAGTCGCATGCTAAGAGAATTGGGACCTGATACAGGTTTTGATTCCATCGGAGACTTTTCACAAGTTCGTGCATTGAGCAAGTTTTTGAATGAACTAGATACTTCTGACCAGTTGGCCAAGACCATTCTTTACAACCTAAATCCAGCTGACAATGAAGCCATGGCTACCATGATCGGAAACTTCAATGATGGTTCTGTAGCTGGAAAGTTGCAGTATGGTTCTGCCTGGTGGTTTCTTGATCAAAAAGACGGCATGGAAAAGCAAATCAATGCGCTTTCCAATATGGGTCTGTTAAGCCGGTTTGTAGGGATGTTGACAGATAGTCGTTCATTTTTGTCATACCCACGCCATGAATATTTTAGAAGAATACTGTGCAACCTGATTGGTAAGGACGTGGAAAATGGTGAGTTGCCAAATGACCTGCAGTGGCTCGGTCAGCAGGTTGAAAACATCTGCTACTACAATGCGAAAAATTACTTTGAATTTGAATAACTAAAACATTAAATAAAGATGGATAAGAAAGTCGTAACGTTTGGAGAGATCATGCTCAGGTTAGCGCCAGAAGGATTTCTTCGTTTTTCGCAGGCCTCATCATTTGATGTTGTCTATGGAGGAGGGGAGTCAAACGTGGCTGTTTCACTGGCCAACTATGGCGTTCCCGTTGATTTCGTAACCCGCTTACCTCAAAATGATATCGGGCAATGTGCTATGATGGAGATGAGAAAGCGCGGCGTTGGCGTAGATAAAATTGTTTGGGGAGGAGACCGATTAGGAATCTATTTTTTAGAAACAGGAGCGGTATCCAGAGGGAGTAAAGTTGTTTATGACAGAGCCCATTCTGCCATGGCTGAAATCAAGCCTGGTATGGTCGACTGGAAAAAAGTATTCGAAGGAGTGGACTGGTTCCACTGGACCGGTATTACACCTGCCATATCTCAGGGAGCAGCGGATGCTTGTCTGGAGGCTGTAAAAGCAGCGAGTGAACTAGGAGTGACTATTTCTACAGACCTTAACTACCGCGCTAAGCTTTGGAAGTATGACGGAGATCGTGAAGCCATCATGACCGAGCTTACCAGCTATTGTGATATCATTTTAGGTAATGAAGAAGATGCAGAAATGCATTTTGGGATCAAACCTGAAGGGGTAAACGTACAGACAGAAGGCCACAATGTGAAGGCAGAAGCTTTCCTTTCTGTTTGCCAGCAGATGATGAAGAAATTTCCACGAGCAAAGAAAGTGATTACCACATTGAGAGGTTCTATTTCAGCATCTCACAATACATGGGCTGGAGTCCTTTTCAATGGAGAGAAGTTGTTTGAATCTCGTCAGTACCAGATCACGGACATAGTAGATCGTGTAGGTGGTGGAGATTCCTTTATGGGAGGTTTGATCTATGGGTTGTTAAAGTATCCTGAAAATGATCAGAACGCATTGGACTTTGCCGTCGCAGCTTCATGCTTAAAGCACACGATCAAAGGAGATGCCAACCTGGCTACTGTGGCAGAAGTAGAGAAGCTAATGGGTGGAGATGCCTCTGGGCGCGTAGCTCGATAAATTGATATTGGCCGGTTCGTAAGAATTCAGCAATAGGTCCCTGAATTATAGGTTTTTCAAAAGAGCAAGAACCGGCCTTTTTTACCTTTTTAAAACTTAAGTAGATAGATCATTTGGTAATGAAAAAAGTAGTCACATTTGGAGAGGTCATGA
The DNA here is from genome assembly GCA_024305105.1 of Marinoscillum sp. GTDB lineage: Bacteria > Bacteroidota > Bacteroidia > Cytophagales > Cyclobacteriaceae > Marinoscillum. The sequence goes on along the minus strand of JAMWZA010000078.1, from coordinate 21,293 downwards.
TGCGGCTTTCGCCTCCAGGTTATGCGAAGTTTTCGCAAACCAATACACTCGATGTGGTGTATGGAGGAGGAGAGGCCAACGTGGCTATTTCTTTGGCCTACTTAGGCTTAAAAGCTGCGCATGTGACCCGTTTTCCAGATAATCTAATTGGCTACTCAGCGGCTCAGTTTCTCAGACACCACTGGCTGGATAGTTCATGGATCTTGTATGGGGATCATTTCATGGGAAAATATTTTCTGGAGAAAGGAGCGGTTCACCGTCCCAGTCAAGTCGTATACGAACGTGAAGGGTCTGCTTTTGCCAAGATCAAGCCAGGAATGATCGACTGGAAAGAGGTACTAAAAGATGCCGATTGGTTTCACTGGACGGGGATTACACCAGCTGTATCCTCAGGCGCTACAGAATGTACTTTAGAAGCCATTCAGGCCGCCAATGAGCTCGGGGTTACGGTTTCAGCTGATATTCATTCACGGAAGAACCTCTGGAATTTTGGTAAAACGCAAAGTGATGTCATGCCAGATTTGATTTCAGGATGCGATGTGGTGATTGGAAGTCATAAAGACTTTGAGGAGATATTCCATTTCCAGACGGACGGTGACAAGAGTGAAAAATTCATCGATGCCTCCAGGCAATTGATTAGTAAATACCCAAGAATACAGAAAGTGTTTGATAAGGATCGCAAGGCGATGAGTGCATCACATAACAGTATTCGGGGGAAGATGTGGAATGGCAAGGAATTCTTAAAGACGGAAAAACTTGACGTGACGCACATAGTGGACCGTGTTGGAACCGGCGATGCATATGCTGCTGGGATCATTTACGGTTTGTTACATTACTCAAAAGATATGGAGGCATTGAAGTTTGCTACTGCTGCATGCGCGCTTAAGCATACAGTGGAGGGAGACGCTAATATGGTATCACTGGATAGTGTGCTTGAATTAACAAAAGGAAATACATCAGGAAAAATTATTAGATAAGACGATTATGGCTAGATTCTCAAGAATTGATGTGGCAATAAAGATGAAGGAAACGGGTATGGTGCCTGTCTTCTACAACAAAGACGTTGAACTTTGTAAAAGTGTCATTGCAGCATGTTACAAAGGAGGAGTAAGGGTATTCGAATTTACCAACCGAGGCGATTTTGCACATGAAGTATTTGCTGAGTTGGTTAAATGGTCTGAAGCGGCATGTCCTGAGATGATAATGGGCGTAGGGTCTGTAATTGACGCTCCTACTACAGCGCTTTACCTCCAGTTAGGGTCTAACTTCATCGTTTCGCCGATTATGGACGAGGAGATGGCCAGAATTTGTAACAAAAGAAAAGTAGCCTGGAGTCCTGGGTGTGGGTCTGTAACTGAGATCGTAAAAGCACATGAACTGGGATCTGAAGTGGTGAAAATATTCCCAGGTTCACAAGTAGGAGGACCGGCATTCGTCAAAGGTGTTAAAGGTCCATTCCCTTACGCAAGCATTATGCCAACCGGTGGTGTAGCGCCTACAGAAGAGAACCTTAAAGGCTGGGTAGAAGCTGGTGTTCATTGTGTCGGAATGGGGTCGCAACTATTCCCAAAAGAAGTGCTTGCCGAAAAGAATTTCGACTTCATCACTAAGAAATGTGAAGAAGCGATTGCTATCATTAAGAAATACAGAGCCTAATTGTGAGACACCTTAACCCAATAATACTTGCGATACTTACCCTAACACTCCTCGGGTGTAGTCAAAAATCAGAAGTGAAGGAGCTGAAGCTTGCCCATGGTCTGGATATTTCTCATCCAGTTCATACAGGTATGGTCTACATGGCGGATCGGCTAGAGAAGATTTCCGATGGTAAGATGAAGATTAAAATCTATCCATCTGGCCAACTTGGAAGTGAACGTGAATTGCTGGAACTGCTTCAAATTGGAAGCCTTTCTTTAACCAAAGTATCAGCAGCTATTGTGGAAAATTTCGCACCAAAGTTTCGAGTGCTTGGATTGCCATACCTTTTCGAAAGTTCAGAGCACATGTACGATGTATTGGACGGTCCAATAGGGGAAGGCCTACTCGTAGAAGGCGAAAAGTTCCGATTCAGAGGGCTGTGCTTCTATGACGCTGGCTCCAGAAGCTTTTATACCAAAGAGCGACCGGTCAATGAACCAGCAGATTTAGAGGGGATGAAAATCCGGGTAATGAAAAGCAACACGGCCATGAACATGGTGAGCCAGCTTGGTGGATCACCTACTCCCATTTCATTTGGTGAATTGTATACCGCATTGCAGCAGGGTGTGGTAGATGGTGCTGAAAATAATCCACCCAGTTTTTATTCCAGCCGTCATTATGAAGTGTGTAAGTACTATTCGCTGGATGAGCATACCAGTGTTCCTGATGTGCTACTTGTCAGCTTAGAATGGTGGGAAAACATGACCGAACAGGAGCAAAAGTGGCTCAAGCAAGCTGCTTTGGAATCTGTGCCTTATCAACGACAAGAATGGGCTAAATCTGTGAAGGAAAGCTTGGATGCGGTTAAAAAAGCTGGAGTTGAAATTATTCGTCCAGACAAGTCAAAGTTTTCATCTGAGGTAGGGCCTATTTACGAAAGTTATAAAGATCAGGCAGAGTTGTATGAATTGATTCTTAGGATTAAAGAGCAAGTAAAATGAGACAGAAGATAGATCGATTTTTAGGAGCTGCAGTTGCTTTGCTCATGGGGATAATGGTGATCAATGTGCTATGGCAGGTAGCTTCTCGGTACTTGCTTGGTTCTCCAAGTGTGTTTACAGACGAGTTGGCTAATTACTTGCTGATATGGGTAGGGCTTCTCGGTGCTGCATATGCATCAGGAAAAAAGATGCACCTGGCCATTGATTTACTACCCAATAAACTCGAAGGAGCTAAAAAGAAACGTTTAAGTCTTTTGATCACAGCGATTGTGATTCTGTTTGCCATCACAGTTATGGTTATTGGTGGAGCTCGCCTGGTTTACCTCACCTTGCTGCTTGAGCAATTGTCTCCTAGTTTGCAGATACCACTTGGGTTTATCTATCTGGTGATTCCGGTGAGTGGCTTATTCATTATTTATTATTCGATATCAAACTACCTAACAGACAATGGCACTAACTGAAGTATTAATACTCGTATTAAGTTTCCTGGTTCTGTTGGCAATCGGAGTGCCAGTAGCTTACTCCATTGGTTTGTCATCTGTTTTGACCTTAATAGTAACAATGCCTTCCATTACGGCATTTACGACTCTTGCTCAGCGAATGGCCACTGGCCTGGATAGTTTTGCTTTATTGGCCATTCCATTTTTTGTGCTTTCTGGGCAGCTAATGAACCGGGGAGGAATAGCCAGACGATTGGTAGACTTTGCTAAAGTGTTAGTAGGTCCATTGCCCGGAGGGTTGGCTTTCGTCAATATTTTGGCTTGTATGTTATTTGGAGCGATATCTGGTTCTGCGGCAGCAGCAGCTTCCGCTATCGGTGGATTTATGGGGCCACGAATGGAAAAGGAGGGGTATAACAAAGAATTTAGTGCAGCCATTAACATAACCAGTTCTACAACAGGCTTAATTATTCCTCCAAGCAATATTCTTATTGTTTATTCATTAGCGAGTGGTGGAGTTTCTATTGCGGCTTTATTTATGGCTGGATATGTACCTGGAATATTAGTAGGACTTGCTTTAATGTCAGTTGCCGCTGTTTACTCCATCAAAAGAGGTTACAAAGGTGATGCTAGAGAGTCTTTCTCCAATGCAATCAAGAAGTTTTTAAGTGCATTCCCGAGTTTGTTACTATTGATCATAGTGATAGGAGGAATTGTAGCAGGCATTTTTACAGCAACAGAGGCATCGGCCATTGCGGTGCTCTATACGTTGGTTTTAGCCATGGTTTATAAAGAAGTAACCTGGAAAGATATTCCAAAAATTCTCGAAGATTCCGTGCTTACTACGGCTATTGTAATGCTTTTGATTGGTACTTCCATGGGTATGTCATGGGTGATGTCTTATGAGAACATTCCACAGGAGGTTAGCAACTTATTAATAGGCCTTTCTGATAACCCTGTGGTTATCCTGGTGATTATCAACCTCATCTTGTTGTTTGTAGGGATTTTCATGGACATGACTCCAGCGGTATTGATTTTCACGCCGATCTTCCTACCTGTAGTTACCAAGCTAGGAATGGATCCCATTCATTTCGGTATTGTGATGGTGCTGAACTTGTGTATCGGGTTATGTACGCCTCCGGTTGGTAGTGTGTTGTTCATAGGCTGTAGTGTGGCTGGCATTCGAATAGAGAAGGTTATCAAGCCATTGATTCCTTTGTTTATTACCATGATAGCTGTACTGATGCTCGTGACTTACTGGCCAGATTTGACTCTTTGGTTACCAAGAGTGTTTGGATTCTAAGAAATATTTAGTTAAAAAAAAGGCCTGCTTGAAAAATCAAGCAGGCCTTTTCTATGCTGTTACTAACGTGTCCTATTTACCAGCGATGATCCAGCTCTGTAATACTTTATATTGCTCTTCTGAAGGCTCTGGGTCCAGCTCAAGGAAATGTTTAACTGTGGTCTCTTCCTCTATGGCTTTAGCTTTAAGTTTCTTGTTTTTGAATTTGCCTTCTTTCACTTCTCTTCGTACAAGGATTTTCACTTTATCTCCCGGCGCTACGGTCATGGTGTAGTTCTCAATGATGGCCTGTGCTGAGCCAAGATTAAAATCAGTTCCATTGATCTTTAGGATCACATCACCAGGTTCATAACCCAGGTCTGCCGCAAAAGCATTGTCACCATCTACGTCTTCCACAGCGATTTCGCGATCTTCATTTAGCGTCAGGCCTACACCACTTCTGAAACTTACTGTTTGCTTTACAGTCTTCTCTTCTGTGTAGTTAACACCAGCCCATCCTAGTACTTCTTTTATCGGTAGCGGCTCATCACCACTTACATAAGTTCTTAGAAACTCACCAACTTCCGGGTAGGTCAATCCTTCGATTACCTCGAATAATTCATCGTCATCAAATGATACTTCTTTTCCATATTTCTTTGCTAACTCACGCATTAGCCATTGCAGATCTTTTTCTCCGTTGGAATACTTGGTGAGGTATAAATCGAGACACATTCCGATCAGCGCACCTTTGTAATAGACGTTGGAGTACATTTCTTCGTACTCTGGATCCAGAATATTTTCGCTCATCTCGGTGAATGATACCAACGGAAATCGGTCAGCTACTCTTAGTTTGTCCTGAATCTCAGCCATAAATTTATCCGGGCCGTATAGGTTGTATTTAACCTGCACGTGCATGGAGCTGTATTCAGTCACCCCTTCATACAACCATAGGTGCTTGGACATCTCAGGTTCTATATAGTTGAATTCACCAATTTCTTTGGAATGAATGTTCAACGGGGTAACGATATGGAAGAACTCGTGGGCCGCAACGTCTCGGACGGTTTGCGCAATGCGATCTGCACCAGCTTCAGGTAAGGAGTAAACCGAAGAATAAGAATGCTCCAGAGCACCCATCGCACCGGACAGGGTAGACTCATCATTTAAATAAATAAGATAGGCATAGCGGTTCACAGGTAGTTCACCTCCGAGGTAGTTGCTTTGTGCTTCCATCAAATCATAGATGTTATCCATCACATCTTTGGCTGATAGTACTTTATTGGGTGAATGTACCGAGACAATCACCTCAGCGTTAGCAATTTTTCTGGTGACAGTATCGGGTATACTGTACATGATTGGTCCATCAGCCAGGAAGTTGAAGTCATCTGCGAAATACCTATCCTGAGTGGGGTCGACAGTTTCTTTCTTCAAAGCTGTGGCGCCGTAACTTGTTTCTGTATGCTTGATAGAAACCTCAAATGGAACAAACTTTTTTCCTTTCAAATAGCCAATGAACCCAAACGTGTTCAGGACAAATGTCTCGCTATCTGCGTGAATGTTGGTGCCTCCGGGTTCGAAAACGATATTATCACCATATCCGTCAAACTCATCCCAGGAATCGTCTACCAGATAAGAGATTTGATGAAGGTCTTTTGCATTGGCTATTTGCCATTTGTTCACGGTTAGGGTATCCACAGGTAATTCATTTCCATCTACATCTATGGCTTTGAAATTAGAGATGAATCTTCCAAAATCAGAAATACTGTAGGTGCCGGGAACGATTTTCGCCATGTGGTATTCGATGGTATCCATGTCTACCTTTGGTGGATTGATCGTCACGGGAACTTTATCTTCCTTAGAAGCTGTCAGATCTATGGATATCTGATAGGTGTCTTGAGCATTCACAGAACCCATAAGCATGAGTCCAATAGCTCCAAATAGCAATTTTTTCATAGTTTGTTTAAATTGAACGGGGGCAAAGAAAATGAATTCTCTAGATCATCTGTAAATTAATTATGCAAAAGGTGGGCCATGCCTCTTAATGGTCGAATGAGTTACTTAATCCTAGGGCCTGATTGAGTGTCCGTGCCAATTCTTTCTATATTTGCCGTCAATTCCAACTATTAATATGTCAGAAAAGAATTACAACAGATATACACTTACAGCAGCTTTGCCATATGCCAATGGTCCCGTACATATAGGGCATTTAGCCGGGGTTTATGTGCCTGCAGATATTTATGCCCGATACTTGAGGTTGAAAGGCAAGGATGTGGCCTTTATATGCGGGTCTGATGAGCACGGTGTTGCTATAGAACTAAGAGCCCGAAAAGAAGGGGTAACTCCACAGCAGGTGGTTGATAAGTATCACAATCAAATCAAGGATTCTTTCGGACAGTTTGGTATTAGTTTCGACATCTATTCGAGAACGAGTTCAAAAACGCATCACGATACGGCTTCAGAGTATTTTAAGAAATTATACGAAAACGGAAAATTTGAAGAACGCTCATCAGAGCAGTTTTATGACGAAAAGGAAAATCAATTTCTAGCCGACCGGTACATAAAGGGTACATGCCCTACGTGCAACTTTCCTGATGCATACGGTGATCAATGTGAAAGCTGTGGATCTACACTTAGTCCAGGTGAGTTGATCAACCCAAAGTCCATGCTGAGTGGTGAGTCACCGATCATGAAAGAAACAAAGCACTGGTACTTTCCTTTAAATGAATACGAAGATTGGTTGAAGAAGTGGATCTTAGAAGACCATAAGGAGTGGAAGCCCAATGTGTCTGGTCAATGTAAGAGTTGGTTAGATAATGGATTACGCGCAAGGCCGATGACGAGAGATTTGGACTGGGGGATACCTGTGCCCGTAGAAGGGGCTGAAGGAAAAGTGCTTTACGTATGGTTTGATGCGCCAATAGGTTATATATCTGCTACCAAGGATTGGGCAGCGGAAAAAGGTAAAAATTGGGAGGATTATTGGAAGAAAGATGATACGCGTTTGATTCACTTTATTGGAAAAGACAATATCGTCTTCCACTGTGTGATTTTCCCTGCACTCTTGAAAGCAGAAGGTAATTATATCCTGCCAGACAATGTACCAGCTAATGAGTTCTTAAACCTGGAATCGAACAAAATTTCGACTTCCAGAAATTGGGCCGTTTGGCTGCATGAATACCTGGAGGAGTTCCCTGACAAACAAGATGTCCTTCGGTATGTGCTTACGGCTAATGCACCAGAGACTAAGGATAATGATTTTACGTGGAAGGATTTTCAGACCCGAAACAATAGCGAATTGGTTGCGATCTTTGGAAATTTCGTCAACAGAGCCATTGTTCTTACCCATAAATACTTTGAGGGTAAAGTACCTGCAAAAGGAGCCCTGGAGGCAAGGGATCAGGAAGTGATTGACGCCATTAAAACCTATCCTGAAAAAATTGAGGCATCGATGAATCAATTTAAATTCAGAGAAGCGCTGAATCACCTAATGGATCTGGCCAGAACGGGGAATAAATACCTGGCGGATACTGAACCATGGAAGCTGATCAAGACCGATGAAGCACGGGTAGAAACCATCATGAATTTAGCACTGCAGATAGCTGGTAGTCTTACCATATTATCTGAACCGTTCCTGCCGTTTACGGCAGAGAAATTGAAGACCATGCTGAATCAAACCAATATCAAATGGGATCAGGCTGGTACAGTTGATTTACTGGATGCCGGTCAGCCAATAGAGAAGCCAATATTATTGTTTGAAAAGATTGAGGATAAAACGGTAGAAGGACAAGTACAAAAACTAATGGATACAAAAAAAGCAAACGAAGCAGAGGCTGCAGAGCCGAATCTAACACCAGCTAAAGATGAAATTGTCTTCGACGATTTCATGAAAATGGATTTAAGAGTAGGTGAGATCCTGACAGCAGAAAAAGTAGAGAAGTCCAATAAGCTTCTCAAGTTTACTGTAGATACGGGATTGGATAAGCGAACGATTGTCAGTGGCATTGCGAAGCATTTTACCCCTGAAGAAATGGTAGGCAAGAAAGTAGTGGTCATGTCCAATCTGGCCCCCAGAAAAATCATGGGAATCGAATCTCAGGGAATGTTACTTTTTGCAGAGAATGCCGATGGTAGCCTGAAAGCAGTATCTCCCGCTGACGCTTCAGAGAATGGCGCCACCATCAGTTAGTCAATTGTAATTTCATCAATGCAAAGCATCCATAAGGATGCTTTTTTTTGGATTTTATAATCAACGTCCGAGTTTTTTGAACTGATTAAATTCATGTTCGTCAATAGATTACGCAGGTCCATCTGATTTGATTATCTTAATAGCTAATTAATATACTATATTGGTCATGCCCATTTAATCCAAAAGAGTGATGATCCATAAACTACTTTTTTTAGTTGCTTTCACGGCCGTTGGCATAACATCAAGCGCCCAACTAAACTGGAAGTTCACCCACATTACACCAGATGAAGGTCTGTCCACCGGAACGGTTAACTGTACGCTCAAAGATTCTAAGGGATTCGTATGGATTGGAACAGTTGATGGTCTTAACCGATACGATGGATACAACTTAAAAATCTTTAAGAATGATCAATCTGATTCTACAAGTATATCAGGAAACATTGTTACTGCCATTGCAGAGGATAATGATGGTAAAATATGGGTAGGAACCAGAACAGGAGGTTTAAGCATATTTGATTGGGAAACCGAGACATTCACGCAGCTAAACGCTGAATCAATAAATGGACAACTGGTAGGAGGACATGTACGCAAATTCATAGTGGACGCAGATAATAATGTTTTGTTTGCCACACAAGGAGCGGGTATTGGAATCTATAATCGTGAAAATGATTCTTATGAAGTGTTAAAACATGACCCGGATGATCCTGCCAGTATCCCGAGTAATACCGTGTTTGATATTATAGAAGAGAGCCCTGGGTCATATTGGATAGGTGCTCATGCTCAGGGAATAGCACGGTTAGACTTTAAGACCAGGCGTTTCGAGTTTTATTCCTACGACGCTGAATACAGGGTGACGGAGGCTAACCGTAAACCCATATTCAAGGATTCTCAAGGAAATGTATGGATAGGTACAGACGGTAAAGGAGCCATAAAATTCAATGTCAATTCACAAACTTTCGACTATTTCAATTCTGATAATGGATTGACGATGAATATTGTGACAAGCTTCTATGAGGATGAGAATGGATACATTCTGATTGGCACAGATGGTGCTGGAATTAATATCTATGATCCAGTAACAGGGCAGTTTGGCTACATGGAATCCAATATCATTGATGATGAAAGTTTAACCAGTAATGCCATTTACGAAATGCGTGAAGATGACTCTGGAGTGGTTTGGATAAGTACTTTCAGAGGCGGTGTCAATATCTATTCAAAATTCAGAAATAAGTTTCACCTGTGGGAGCAGATACCAGGAGAATCCAATACCATTAGTTTTAACTCTGTAATAGCTCTCACTGAAACCGAGGATGGGTATGTATGGATCGGTACAGATGGAGGGGGACTCGATAGACTGGATCCTGAGACCGGCGAGTTTATCCATTATACACATTCTGATTCTAACCCATATTCTATAAGTAGCAATGTGGCCATAGCACTAGAGGAAGATGGAAATGGTGATTTGTGGGTAGGAACTTACTCTGGAGGTGTTAACCGGTTTAATCGACAATCAGGAAGGTTTAAAAGTTACTTACCTGATCCTAATGATCCATATTCAGTAAACAGTCGCAATGTTTGGGCAGTGTTGGAAGACAAACTAGGCACTATTTATCTGGGAGAACTTGGTGGAGGTTTAGCTAGATTCGACCCGTCGATTGATGGGTTTATTCACTACATGCAGAGCGAGGATCCAGGAAGCATTAGTAGCAATTTGATTATTACGTTGTTTGAGGATTCGAAGGGTAACTTTTGGGTTGGTACCGAGGATGGGGGATTAAATTTATTTGATAGGAAAACGGAGCAGTTTACCATATTCAGAAACATTCCGGGTGATTCAACCTCCATTTTAAACGATAACATTCGCTCGCTGCATGAGGATGCCAAAGGAAATTTGTGGATCGGTACAGCGGAAGGTTTATCCGTAATGAATATCAAAGATAAATCCATTAAAAGGTCCTTGTTCAATGATAAACTCCCTAACTCCGTCATTAATGGGATTTTGGAAGATGATAATGGTAATCTTTGGATTAGTACCAATAAGGGATTGAGTAAATGCAATCCTTCCGCTGAAGAAGTGATCAATTTTACTGTTGCAGATGGTCTGCAGGGAACAGAGTTTAACTATACTTCATCCGTCAAAACAAAGACTGGAAGAATGTATTTTGGTGGTATTAAGGGACTCAATGATTTTCATCCAGATCAAGTAGAACTTAGTAGTTATAACCCAAATGTAGAAATAACCGATATCAGGTTATTTGATAGATCACTTAGGAGCTTGGAGAATAACAAGGCAGCTTTAAAACTCCAGCAATCATTTACAAGTCTTGAAGAACTAACCTTACGTCATGATCAGAATGTGCTTTCCATAGAATTCGCTTCTTTAGATTTCACCTCTCCAGCGTCAAATACCTATCGTTATAAGTTGGAAGGATTCAATGAAGACTGGGTCCATACTGATGCTACAGATCGGCAGGCACGGTATACCAACCTGGATCCTGATAGTTATTTATTGAGAATTCAGGGGACCAATAGCGACGGAGTTTGGTCTGATAATGAACGTCAATTGATCATTAATGTGTTGCCACCCTGGTGGGCTACCTGGTGGTTCAGAACCTTGATGGTGGTGCTGGTGGTGGGTGTGGTCATTGCCATAACAATGTGGCGACAGAAACAGATCCAATTGCAAAGACAGATTCTACAGAACAAAGTTGATGAAGCCACATCACAGGTAATGGAGCGAAACAAAACCTTACAAGCACAGCAGGATAACTTGAAAGATGCTATTGAGGATACAAATTATGTAATAAAGGAGGCAGTAGAGTCAGGAAACTTCAGTGCGCGTATTGACATAAATACCAAAGAAGGTGAATGGAAATCACTGGGAGAATCCATTAATCGACTTTTTGATTCAATCCTCACTCCATTTAATTCCCTAAACGCTGTAATAAATTCCATGGCAGAAAGTGACCTTAGCACCCGCTATGAAGGGGAAGCCAAGGGGGATGTGAAGCGAGTTACGGATAATCTGAATATTGCTTTGAACAACCTGAGTGAGTTGCTCGATGAAATTATCTCACAGACAGAATCCATTCGATCCTCTTCAGATGAAATGATGGTGACGAGTGAGGAGATGAGTGTCAGTACAAAAGAAATAGCTTCTTCTATTGCTGAGATGAGTAGAGGTGCTCAAAATCAAGTACAGCGCATCGATGAAGCTTCGTCTATCCTAGAGGGAATACTGCGTTTCTCCAATGAAGTAGGGGATCAGGCAGAGTCAATCAACGAAGCAGCAGTACGTGGTGTGGATCAGAGTGATCGCGGAAAAGATCTGGTAGCCAAAGTCGATGATTCGATGAGAAAAATTCGATCTGTTTCTGAAGAGACGAATTCATCCATAGCCATTCTATCCAGTCGTTCAAGCGAAATCTCCAGAGTGCTGAATATTATCAAAGAGATTGCCGGACAAACAAACTTACTGGCTTTGAATGCTGCGATTGAAGCTGCAAAAGCTGGTGAGTCCGGTCGTGGGTTCTCAGTAGTGGCCGAGCAAATCAGAAAGCTTGCGGAGGATTCCGGTAACTCAACCAAGGAAATTGAAGAAATGATAGATGAAGTGCAATCAGCTATCAAAACAACGGCCAAATACATTGGAGAGATGAGTGAAAGCATCGAAGGTGGTGTAGAGGCCTCTCAGCATGCATCAGTTTCTTTTGAGGAGCTGGCCGCTTCATACTCACAGACATTGAGACTTTCGGAGCGAATAGTAGGCGCTACCAAGCAACAGACCCAGGATGTCAGCAAAGTAGTGGAGTTGATGGAAGGAGTAGTCGTGATATCAGAAGAAACGGCATCCGGTACGGAAGAAATAGCAAGTTCTTCATCCGAATTAAGTTCAGGAATGTCTGAGTACACGAATAAAACCAAAGTCGTGTCAGAAATCGTAGAACGCCTTAAATTAAAACTAAATCAATTCCGCCTTAAGTAAGCGAACTGAAGTCTCCATTAAACATCAAGGCTTGTTTGATATGTGCCAAGTGGTGTTCACAATGCCAGGCATAGGTAGCAATGGTCTCGGCTAAAGTAGAGGTAGTGCCATGCTCAGGGTGCCTGAATGTTCGCTCAAGCTGCTTTTCATCTAGTGACCTAAGTAAGACGACCCATCGGTAATGCAGTCCTTCAATAAAATTGAGTGAGTAGGTAATATCATCATCGAGACTATCATTTAGTTTTGCCCATAAATCTTCTTCATAAGGCTTGATTTTTGGATTTTCTTCAGTCAGGGCTAACTTGAATCTCATAAGACTATTCATGTGACTGTCACCGCAGTGATGTACCACTTGTTTGATAGTCCATCCACCAGGACGATAGCGCCAGTTTAGTTTATCTACCGAAAGTGAGTGTGTCAGTGTTTGAATTGTTTTTGGAAACTCAGCAATGGTGTTGATCCAGATCGAAAGCTCTTCCCTGGTATATGATTCGGGTTTTTTGAACGTCCCAATTGGGAACTTTAGGTTTTCCTGGTGCATGTATCCAAACTCAGATTGAGTGGGAAAATTAAACCGAAAATCCTATTTGTGATGTTTAATTGTCCATTATTGTAACATGAAATTCATTAGCCATTCACTATGAGGACATTACCGATTTTTTTGTCGTTGCTATTGATTGCCAGTTGCGATGATAACAGTGAAGTAAATGAGCCGGATTTAAAGACACAGCCATCAGGTGGGCCTGAGGCTACCTGTGTTTACAATCATGCCTATCAGGAAAATTATAAACCGGATCCAATTGCTTTGATTTTGGAACAAGCCAAAAATAGCTATGTGCTCGTTGATCCATATGAAGATGGTTTGTCTGATGTAATTGAGCAGATAAAAGGTCATGGAAACGAAGTGGGAGCCTATATCTCGATTGGGACTGGGGAAAATTGGCGAGATGATTTCGACCAGTTGGAACCTTATCTGGTGGATAAACAATGGGGAGACTGGGAAGGCGAGTACTTTGTGAATGAAGTGAATACTGGAGTTATAGAGGTGTTAAAAAAGCGAATTGATTGGATTGCTGAAATTGGCTGTGATTGGGTAGAGTTTGATAACATGGATTGGGTTTTTGATGATGACCTTCGTTCCGAATATGGATTTGGTGTTACCATTGAAGAGGGTATTGTGTACAGTAATACACTTTGCGATTACGTACAGTCCAAAGGCATGAAATGTATGGCCAAGAATACGACTGAAGGAGTTGCTCAGTTTGAAGGTGTACTCTATGAGTCCTATGCGGATGAGAAAAATTGGTGGGATATTGATGGCACTAGATCATTCCTATCTGCTGGGAAACTAGTCGTTATTAATCATTACGGCGAGACTCAGTGCAATCAGGTGTATGCGGATTATCTAGCATATTACGGTCCAGGGCTTTCTTATATATGCGAGAGTAAGCCCTTAAAAGCCTATAAACATTACAATCAGGTGATGAATTAAGCGTTTATCTCTGCCTGATTATCTCCCCACTGGACTTTATCACCACTTTTGAGTTTGCGGCGGACGCGCATCTCTATATTTCCATTTACAAATACCTGCTCGCTCAGGATGGTTTGTTTGGCTTCTCCTCCAGAGCCTACCCAGTGTAGTATTTGCATCAGATCGTTTAGTTGAACGTATTCTTCGTTCTCTTTCAAAGTGAATTTTTCCATGGCGTGAATGAATCAATACACGATAATACTAAATTGATCGTATCAGAAAAAGTAAATCCTAAATGAAATTAAACCGAAATTATGCAATAGACGTTTATTGCACAATCGGACGATTTGAAAATCAGCGAGTTGCATAATTTTTTAAAACCTTTTTGGTGATTTCCAAATGTCTGGACGGTCCGCCGCAGCGGTTAACCCTGACAAAAATGCTTTTAGGAGCATTTTTTCGTCAATTATTCATTTTGTAATGAATAATCCGGGTTAAAAAAGAAGACCTAATGGCCTTCCTTTTGCTCCTCTTCAGTATCCAGCTTGGTTTCGTGGGCTGGACCACACCACTTGTCAGCAAATCGTTGCTTCCATTTTTCACGTTTCTCTTCAGGTATATTTTGCCATTTTTCTTGCCAGTGTTTCTTCCATGGAGGTCCATTGGGTCCATTGTGTGACTTTTTAAAACCACCAAAAAGTATTTTGGACAATAGGAGCAATCCGGCAGCTTTCCAAAAAGTGATTACAGGTAGCCCGAAAAGTTCTGGCATTAGCCAGTTCCAAAGAAACATGACAATACCACTCACTAGTGAGAAGATGATGATAACCATCATGGCAATTTTCAGAAACTTAAACCTTCTCATATCAATCATTAATTAAGTCGTTATATAGTTCCGCTAGCCCATCTCGCAGAAGGAGAATTGCATAGCGTTTTCTTGAAATCAGTGTGTTTACCGTATCACCGGTTATTTGAGCTATCTCTTTGAAGCTCTTCTGTTCAAACTCATGTTGAACAAATACATCACGTTGAGCTTTGGGCATCTGAGCTAGAAGCTCCTCTGTCTTTTGCCAGATAACTTCCTTGAGGAACTCACGGTCTGGCAAATCCTGAGTGTCAGGTAAAATGTCCTCCAGCATCAAGGGGTTGTTTTCGTCATCCTTCAGCGTAAGTTCAGAGAAGGAATTAGGCTTCATTTTTCGGTGATTATCCGTAGCCTTGTTTCGAGCAACCCTAAACAGCCAGGACCCGATCTGATCAGCAGATTTAATCTGATCATATCCGACAACAAACTGATAAAAGACATCTTGCAGTATATCTTCAGCCTCTTCATCGCGCTTTACGAATCGCCTGATGAATCGAAACAGTTTTCCACTGTTGTCATTGACAGTCTGTTCGATATGCTGATTTTTTTGTTTCACGATGAGGCTTTGCGCATCCATGATTAAGCAATAATGCGCATTCTGTATGGACTAGGCTTGCCCTCGCTGATTACCAGCATGATAAGCCGATTAATGACGAAGTTAAGTTCCTGATCTTTAAGATTCATTTCCTGATCAAACTTATTATGGAGATGGGTAAATATGGTTTGCTCAGTAATGATATCCGCATTCAGACTTTTTAAAAGGGACCTTATTTGTTGAAAAGCAGATTCACCCATAATAGCCTCCTCTGTGGTGATTATTGGGAGGATTAACTTCCCAGCCCATTCGTTGCGATTATTCAGAATAAGATTGTACAGCTGAAAACTAATTAATGGTCCCTGATTCTCTGCCACAATGATCACCGAATCATACGAACTGATATCAATCAAAAAATCATCTTGTAAGTCAAAGAATGTATTGTCAATATCAAGCGCTTTCAACCGCTCTTCTATTTCTAACCCAATTTTTAAGGAAGTCCTTTTCTGATCATGGTCACTGATCACTAGTGCTATTCTCATGTCTGTTCCATTTGCTTGCGTATACAGACGGCTAGGTTCAGCGAATATTTTAAATAATGTGAAATTTCGATTTCTAAGTGATGTTCCTCGTCTTTATATATCGATATCGATCATTCGATTAGTCGGCTGATAAAGGTGATTAATCTAAATGGAGTTGAATCGCAAAACAATTAGCAAGTGGTGCTTGTATCGTAAGGTACCATTAACTATTTAGTATTAAATATGAATTTACATCGACTTATTTACACCAGCGTGCGAAAGGCTGAGTGTGATGACCAAGAGATTTCAAACATTTTAGCTTCAGCCGAGAAAAACAATGTTCATGCCGATATCACAGGCATCTTATTGCATTCCAAAGATCGATTCCTGCAGTACATCGAGGGAGAGCCTCAGAAAATCAAATCACTTTATGATAAAATCAAGGATGATTCACGCCATGCCGGAGCGATGATGAGGGATTTTTCACCAATTGACGAAAGACTTTTTCCATCGTGGGAGATGGGTCATGTGGATATGAATGAAAGACTGGCGTTCGACACCAAAATTGGATTCAAAGAAAAGGCAGCGTTTGATGCCTGGTTCGAGGATACAAGTCTTACTGACAGTAAGTTGGGCATCATCAAAAGGTTTGCGAAGAGCCAGAAATCATCTAATAGCTAAACTATTGGCACCTAATGATAGATTAAAGCCTGTAAGAATTGATTCTTACAGGCTTTAATTCTTTAAAGTAATTAATGCTGGCAACTGCAGTGAATTCCCTGGAAGCTATGGCTTTCTTCATGCCATGGGAAGTTGTCATTGTATCCTTCCTGTTCCCAAAAGAATTTGCTGCGTGATTTTTCTGTATTACCTATTTCATTCATGGTAGAGGTATCGTAAAGTCTGCCATTTACCATCGTATGTGTAACAAACTCCGTATTTCGAATATCAGCAGTAGGGTCTTTATCCAATACAATCAGGTCAGCTAACTTTCCTTCTTCGATGGATCCCAGATGATTGCCCATACCGATGTATTCGGCTCCATGAATCGTAGCAGCACGAATGACTTCCATACTGGTCATGCCACCCTGAAAAAGGTTCCACATTTCCCAGTGAACACCCAGCCCCTGAAGCTGGCCATGGCCTCCTACACAAACCTTTACTCCTTTGTCTACCAGTTTTTTAATCGATTGAGAAGTAAGAATATGTCCATTTTCATATTCTTCTTGTGGAGCCATCGTACGGTGTCTTGATCGGCTGTCGATGATGCTTCTCGGTGTGTATTTCAACAAGTGCTCGTTTTTCCATACTTCTGTGTTTTGATACCAGTAATATTCACCATTCAGGCCAGCGTAGTTAACAATGAGGGTAGGGGTGTTGGCTGTTTTACTTGCCGCCCACAAGTTGATCACATCAGCATATAATGGAGCTACTGGAATGTTGTGCTCGATGCTGGTATGTCCATCCAGAATCATTGTCATGTTGTGAAAGAAAGTAGAACCACCTTCTGGGTAAACCATGATTTCTAACTCTTTGGCAGCCTTAATGACTTGTTGACGCTGTTCACGTCTGGGTTGGTTGTAGCTTTTTACACTGAATGTTCCATAAGCCTTGGTTCGCTTAATAGCACTGTAGGCATCGTCATAGTTATTGATAACGGCTTTAAAATCACCCTCGGCCCCATAAAGAATGGTTCCTGTCGAGAAGATTCGTGGCCCAACAATTCGTCCGGTTCTCACCATTTCTGATTGAGAAAGTGCCGTTTCTGTATTTGCAGAAGGGTCATGAGTTGCTGTGATTCCAAACGCCAGATTGGCATAATAAGCCCAGTCTTTTTGAGGACTCATACCATAACGAAATGCCCTGAGGTGAGCATGAGTATCAATAATTCCCGGCATGATCACTTTGCCTTTTACATCTATCTGTGTTGCCTTGGTGGGGATACTGATTTCATCCGCCTTGCCAACGGAGACGATCTTATTGCCTTCAACTACGATCACACCGTTTTCGATCACTTCATCACCATTCATGGTGATGATCTTCGCTCCTGTAAGAGCAATGATGCCCTCCGGAACGTCTGTTTCTAATTCCAAACTAACTTCAATTTTGGCTTTATTCATGTCTGTGATGCTGTCAGGGGATCCCTCCAGAAATGTAAACGATTGGTCCAGGTCTACACTGTAGTAATCATTACCAAGCGTCCACATGAGCTTGTCACTGTCTTTTGACCAGTGCAGGTTGATGCCTGCATCATCCGCAACTTTAGTTACCGGAAGAGCTTTGGTACTACCTGTTAGCTCAAACGTCTGTCCATGATCAGAGAAAGGCATGATGTACACGTCGTACAGTTCTCCAAAAGCCAACCACTTGCCATCAGGGCTCACGCTGTATTGGTTCGCATAGGTAGAGCTAAAGTGGGTTTTTTCATTAGCACCATTTAGGTCCACGCTTCGGTAAGACTTGTTCAGACTTCCAAAGAGATAACCACCAGTTTGTAAGTAAATGCGTTTTCCATTGCTGGTGAATTTTGGATTTTCACCCTTTTCGGTCACGAACCTAGGCTCGCCTCCTGTGGAAGACATAACATAAATGCCGGGCTTAATCCCATAAGAATGTCCTAATGTCCCATCTCCATCATCTTTTTTATACACAATCCATTGACCATCTGGAGAGTAAGATGGGGTTCTGTAAATGCCCTTCTTCATGGTGAGTCGGGCTGGAGTTCCTCCATTAGCGGAAACTTTCATGATGGCTCCCTTTTGCTCATCGTTCCAGGTGACAAATACAATTGATTTACCATCAGGTGAGAATGCCGGTTCATATTCAAAGTCAGTACCTTTGGTTAACCTGCTTGGCTTTCCGTTTGGCAGCTTTTTTGTGTAGATGTAACCTGCGGCATTAAAGGCAAGAAGTTTACCATCGGGTGATGTGGTGGCACTTCGAATCACATTGGCTTCAAAAGACGCTGGAGCAGGATTTTGTTTGAAAATCGGGGGCTCAGTGATTTTGTGTGTTGCCGTGGCCTTAAATGGAATGATCTCATCAGTTCCAGTTTCTGTGTTTACTTTTTTGATTTTCCCGTTGGCATAAAGGATAATGTGCTTGTTGTCAGGTAGCCAGTTGAAATTAGGATAAACACCAAAAATCGCCCATGCTTCCTGCTGGTCTTTGTAAAGCTTATCATATACAGGCTTTTGCGTTCCGCTAGCAAAGTTGTGGATATACAACACTGATTTCGTTCGCACTCTTCTGACAAAGGCTAGCTTGGACCCATCGGGAGATACTTGCGGACGAACAGCTCCTCCAGGACCACTTATGAGCGTTTCGGTTTCTCCATCGGTCCGATTATATCGCTTGATGACATAAATCTGACTATTCGGGTCTTTGTTGTACTGGAAAGATCCACCAGGGTAGACATCCTCGCTGTAGTATACAAAATCGCCTGCTGCCCAGGGTTCACCTGCATCTTGCTGATCATTTTTTCGCTCGGTCAATTGAATACCGGTGCCTCCAGTGGTGTGATACATCCACATTTCACCAGCACCAAGTGAACGACCTGAGGTAAAGTGTTTTCGCGCTATCAGGTATTGTCCATCAGGAGTCCATACCGCGTTATTCAGCAATCTAAAGCTCTCTTTGGTTATCTGTCTGGCTTCTGACCCATCCGCATTCATTACCCAGATGTTGTCCCCACCACCAGCGTCACTGGTAAAGGAGATAGACTTGCCATCAGGACTGAATCTGGGTTGCACTTCATAAGCATGACCGGTACGTAGGGGAGTAGCATCTCCACCATCGATTGGCATGACATAGATGTCACCAAGCAAATCGAATACGATTTTGGAACCATCAGGACTTACGTCCAGATTCATCCATGTTCCTTCATCGACTGAGATAGTGGTTTCAGAATAATCTCCCACAGGTGTGGTGACATCCCATTCCTGTGCTGTTGCTCCGAATACGCTGAGTATTAGTAGCAGATAAAAGGTGTTTCTTATGGTCATGTGGTGTTTATTTGATACGTTAATTAAGAGTTTCTTCAAACAATTCGTAAATACGGCGGTACTCGTCGGCCCAGCTACTCGCTTCCACAAATCCATGAGATTCAAGTGGGAAAACAGCCAGGTCCCAGTCTTTTTTGCCAAGTTCGATCAGACGCTGAGAAAGCCGCACTACATCCTGAAACTGGACATTACTGTCGACCATTCCATGTAACATAACAAGTTTGCCTTCCAATCCTTCTGCATGATAAATAGGTGAACTTCTACGATAGGCGACACTATCTTCTAGAGGGGTATTAAGGATGTTTTGGGTGTAGCCATGGTTGTAGTGTGCCCAATCGGTGACTGATCGAAGAGCCGCCCCACTTTGGAAGACATCTGGTGCTTTAAACATCGCCATTAGCGTAATGAAGCCACCATAAGAACCACCGTAGATTCCTAATCTATCTGCATCGATTCCATGTTCAGCTACTAAGTATTCAGCACCATCTACCTGATCTGATAGGTCTTTCCCTCCCATGTGTCGGTAAATGCCTGTACGCCAATCTCTGCCATACCCATCACTGCCACGATAGTCGATATCCATCACCGTGTAGCCCAAATCCGTTAGGAAATTGTGAAACATGTATTCTCTGTAGTAGGTACTCCACCATTTATGTACGTTTTGCAAATAACCTGCACCGTGGACAAAGATGACAGCTGCTCCATTTGGATTTTCTGGTTTGTAGAGCCTGGCAGCTACCATTTTACCATCATCAGCTTTGAAATTGACAATTTCAGGTGTTCGCCAATCGTAGCTTTTGAATTCATCAGTAGTGGAGTTGGTCAACTGGGTCATTTCCGCACCTGCTTTATTAGGCATCAGATATAGCTCCCATGGCTTGTCGGAATAGGAATATCGAACAGCCAGCCATTTCTCATCTGGAGACAAAGTAACATCGTTGCTACCTTCCTTGGTTGTGATCTGAGTTAATTTTCCACCAGATGCAGGCAGACTATAAAAATGATTTACATGCGGTGATACTTTGTTGCTTTGGATGTAAAAGGTTTTCTTATCCATGGATAGCTTCGCATCCCGAATTTCAAATTCACCCGCAGTTAACGCCTTCTTTTTCTTTGAGTTGATATCTAATGAGTATAGGTGCGAAAACCCGGTTTCTTCAGACTGGAACCAAATCGTATTATTATTCAACCAACCCAGGTTACCAGGGTAGAACTTCCAGGAGCTGATGCCCGGACCACCAATCCAGGCTTCATCATGTTGACGATCAAGAGTTGTCAACTCACCTGTTTTTGCATCTAATAGCAGCAACCAGCGATCTTTACTGTCCATGGAACGAACATCTACAAATACTTTGGAGTCATCAGAGA
>JAMWZA010000077.1 GCA_024305105.1 Marinoscillum sp. | reverse complement strand
TCACAATGAAAGTCATGCAGTTACGTTACCAGAAGCGTTTTTCAGCAGGCCCTAAATAGACCAATTACACATTTGAGCCCATGTGGAATTGACTTTGGCTAGTGCTTCTCCATTATCAAAAATGATTTTGAGGGAGTTGATTAGGAAAACTTAAGCTTGGGGTATTGATCCCATTTTTTAATTTGATTCTGGTACAAGGCATCCAATGAAACCTGAACACACTTTGCGGTTAGTGCGCCTGTTTGCAAACTGGATACTACCGGAGCTCCGTTAACAATAGACTCATAGAATTGCTTTAAAGCATCCAGTGTTGGGTCATTGCCAGGAGCATCTATCGCCGCTCCTTCACCTTTTTGCCATGCCTGCATGGTCGCACCAGACACGCCATCAACCATTCCTTTCTCTTTAATCTCCTTAGACTCGCTGAAAATGACCCCTCTGGTGTAATCCAAAATGATGGTCCCTTTAGATCCCAGTACTTTTATCTGATAATCCTGATAGCCGTTTGTAGTGGTACAGGTAAACGAAGCGTCCAGCCCAGATGGATAGTTGTAGAGTAGATGCACATTATCAAACGTTTCACGGCCATCCTTCCAATGATCGATGCCTCCGAAACCAGCGATCTGTTGTGGATGACTATCTGTAACCCAATTGATAAAATCAATCTGATGTGACATCAATTCCGCGACCAACCCACCTGAATACTCACGATACATTCGCCAGTTAATCATTCGCTCCCACTTTGGATCTGGTACTGGTCGACGCCAGTCTCCGTTCCGATTCCACTGACATTCATAAGCTGTCACATCACCAATATAGCCTGACTGAATGATTTCTCTGGCTCGATTATACAGTGGACTGCTATGATACTGATGACCTGTTTGAAATACAAGATTCGTTGATGATGTAGCATCAATTACATTCTGAATTTCTTCGATGCCTTTGGCCATTGTCTTTTCACAATAAACGTGCTTTCCTGCTGATAATGCAGCTATGGCAATTTCATCATGCGTACTCAGTGGGGTGCAAACCAAGACTGCATCAACATTCTTATCTGACAGCAGGTCCTGATAATTTGGGTAAGACTTTGGCGACCCAACCAGCTTCACAGCATCAGTTAATCTGAATGGAATGATATCAGAGCAAGCAGTTACTTCCAATCCGTCTATTTGACTAATCAGCCGAATCAATCCTGAACCACGATCGCCTGTTCCAATTACACCTACATTGACTTTTTCTGCTCCAAACCGAACAGGCAAGGCATTCAGATATCGAGCTCCCAATATGGAGCCACTAAAAACTGTCAGACCTGCTTTTAAAAAACCTCTTCTGGAATCCTTCATTAATTTATTTCTCTGATCTTAATACTTCTGAAACTGACTTCATTACCATGATCCTGGAGCAGGATACTGCCTTCCGGCCATTGGCCAAAGTTGTCCCAAACTTTATATTTACTATACGCTACCAGTGCTCTGAATATTTGTGAATGACGATCGTATTCAACCAATTTCTCATTGTTTAGCCAATGTTCGACTTTTCCATCTTTAGAAATAACTCTAGCCTTGTTCCACTGATCTATTCCTTTGAATTGTTTAGACCGTCCAGGTACCGATAGGTTTTCCGGTGCAATCAAATCGTAAAGCGAACCCACTGTTCGGTTGCCATTGACACCCTTCTTCGCATCAGGATGTTTCTGATCATCCAATATTTGAAATTCACAACCAATAGCCGATCCCTGATTTTTGTTCAGAGATGGGTCCACATAATACTTGATACCACTATTGGCTCCTTCAGTAATTTTAAACTCCAGCTCCAATTCAAAATCTGCGTACATCCTGGTAGTGACAATATCACCCGGGCCTGTTGACTCGCCTCCATCTGTAGCTTCGACAGTTAGCACTCCATCAGAAATGGACCAGCCTGATTTTGGAAAATCATCAAGCTTTGCTCCACGCCATCCTGCTGTGCTTTTTCCATCCCAAAGCAAACGCCATCCGTTGCGTTTTTCCCATTCGGTCAATTCATTTTTCAAGTAGCTCACCTGAAGCACTGTTGGATCTGGATTCTTTCGGTTCTCAGTCACTTGATCTGTCAAAATTCGAATGTTTTTCCATTTGACCTGATATCCCTTTTCCTTCTCGCCGATGCTATGGACTTGCAAACCAATGAAGCCTTCATCGGTCATGTCATCCACGAGGTGACTAACCATTTTGCCATTGACGTAAGTGCGGATTTCTGGCCCTAAACACTCTATTCTAATGGTGTTCCACATTCCCATCTCAAAAGCGTTGGAAGCATCCGGATTCAAGCTAACAGGATATAACCAACCTCGACGCTGCTCATCGTAAATACCTCCAGAGAATGCTCTCGGTGACGGGTCCAGCTCACATTGATAGCCTTTTACGACATTTTCAAAATTACTGCGGAATTGCACACCACTATTGAGGTGATTTGGCAGTAAAACATCAAACTCCAGGATAAAATCTGAGTACCTGTTTTGAGTACACAAAAAGGTGTTGGGACTATTGAGAACGGCAGTTCCGACAATGACACCATTCTCTACTTGATATTCTGCATTTCCTCCTCTGGTTTCCCATCCAGTCAGATCCGTACCGTTAAACAACGGCTTCCAGTTTTGTGCAGACACTATACAGACAGCACTCAAAAGAACTACGCTTAAAAAATATCGTCTCATTTTTATGGTTATAATTTTAATCTTAAATCTGTGGGGTGTTCCCAAGATAGAAATTTCAGCGCACTTGGTAAAGTCGATTATTCAATTCTTATGAATACACGGTAAAGAACCCTATAAATGCAAAGCCCGTCCAAATTTGAACGGGCTCATAGTTTTAAAAAACAGACGGTTTTCTTTTAATGATTAGTCGATGCTCTCCCAACCCTCGCCAGGCTTGTAAACTTTGATCACTTGCCCAGAATCATCCATCAACAATAAACTGATCCACTCATTTTCGCAGAGATCCCGGACCATTTGATGTTTTGAAACCACTTCTAGAATCGCATGTTCAGGAGCTTGTATCACCACGTTAAGACGAGCCGGATCGTGCTGGTTTTGGAAGCCATCATGTACCGACTGATAAGCCAATCCCTGACGCAAGTCTCCGGTAGCTCCTTCGATGACGCCCAGACCTGCTGTTACATTATGCAGGGTCTTATTTCCAGCACCAAATTTTTCATTATCGACTGTCGAACCAAAGTACTGTAAATTGATCCAGCTAGTCACAATCATTGGAGCGGTCATGATTTGTTCGAGTACGGCAAATCCCTCATCTTCTTTCCAATCATAAGAGTGAAGAAAAGACTTGCCTTCCATATCTATTGCGCTAGTCTTACTTCTATCAGCAATCACAAACGCGGAGCAGCCTGCAAGGCCCCACTCTGGCCTTACTTGAGACCAATCCTTACTTCGAAACCGCACTGAGGCATCGGATCGATCGTGCGGACTCATTCTTAGGGAACGCTCCAGGCGTGTCATTCTTCCTGCGCGATCAAATGACTGCTGAAGCGCTTTGAGTTCCTGTGCATCCACACCAGAATCATCAACTTTTGAAAATAACTTTACTTCATCAGTAGTAGTATCATGCAGGCCAGCTATGAAAACAGTATCCTCAGGAACGTTAATCCCATCCGCTGCCAGTCGCGACCTTACATCTGGATCATTCAAAACGTCTGCGGCGACTTTAGCATTGGCCTCTCCTGTGTGGCCACCACACGCTCCACAGTCCAAACCGGTAGCTTGTGGGTTATTTACAGAAGATGATCCATGTCCGACAAGAAGAACATATTTAGATAGTCCTTTCTTAAGAGACATAGCTGTCAGTGCACCTTTAGCCAGACTCACACGATCTTCAAACGGTATTCCTGTGGATTCGCTTTCATTGACATTTAGGTCCATCTTTAGATGGGATTTAGTTCTTGAACTAAGTCCTGCATCATCGGGATGTGTCTGTGAGCGTGTCCACCCAAATGTGTCTGAGAATAGTTTCGGAAGAAATGCCAGACCAAGAGGACTTACGTAACTAAAACAGGTAATAGCGCCTGATTTGAAAGACTTCCAGGTATAGTTGAGTTGGCGGCTAAGGACTCTTCTTTGACCGGCTAGAGTATGGAGATTGCGATCTTCAATATGCTCGGAGATGGTGTACTTTGGTTTTAACAATACCGGACATTGTGGTTCACTTTTACTCTTACCGACAGGCAATCGGCTAATCGGGAATCCAAAAAATCCCGCAAACCCTAGCGTTTCGATGTTCGAATTAACCGATTCCAAGTTTCGGCGGAATACTTCTGATCTCACGTCAATACAGAATACCGCCTGTGCAAGTGGTTGCGATTTCTCTGCCGACTTTCTTGATTTATTGATCTTACTGACCCAATGTTCCCGAAGAGCCAGGTCATAAGCTGTCTGCAATACCAACCGATCGGCCAGTTGTTTTTGACATGATCCACTCGCCAAATCGGATTTGACTTCTCTCATATTCTCGATCCACTCATCGGTCCCATCAAACTCGAGGCTTTGAGTGAGGCAATAATCCCAAGCTAGAAGGATGACCAGAAATTCTTCCAGATGATGCCCTTCTTTGCCTTCTAAACCTTCTTGCCAATCCAGATAAGCAATGTAGGACGACCAACCTCCTACGATCCGAAGAAGTCTGTGACAATACAACTCTATTATCTCCGAATCATTAGATCTCAATTGATTGACAAAGAACCTGGTCGCCTCTTTCGGATCTTCAGGTAGCCGCTGGACTACTTTTCTAAAAGACTTAAGACCACTAATCTCCAGTGTCCTGTCTACTCTGGCCTCAACTAGCCAAGAACTATAGATACTCCGATTACCAAATGACGCTCTCCAACTGGCCTGCCCTTTATCAAAGTAAGATCCAGCCCAGGAGGAAATTCTGCTTCTGGTAAATCGTGTCCAGTCAAAGTCATGATGCTGAGAAATCAAGTCTGTAAAAGACTTTACATGTAATGCATCTTCTTCCGGTTTACCGATTCGGATACTTTTCAGAAAGTCTTCAGCACTTATGGTTTTCTCATGCTTGGAGAGCGCTTTATTGACATGATGAAGGGCAATCTCTCCCTCACTGATTTTCTCCAGATAAAAACTGGTGGGCATTGTCATTTGTATCCCATCCACCATATTCAATTCATGGGCAGTATCCGTGAATCGTGATGACATGTATCCCAAAAATGGGTTTACTGCCACCATGTTTTCAAGCGGCCAGCATGGAGCAATCTTCTTACAGACCTTTTTTATTGACTCTTCCAGCATTAAAAATTCCTCAGTTTTCATTTGATAAGTCATCATAGAAATTTTAGTGTTTCTTTAGTTTGATTGTCCTTCATATTGGAGGCGTAGTTCTGGTAGTAATTCCTTTGGATCTACCTGTTTATCCGTCTGCTCCGCAACAGGAATATTTACAGACCATGCACCGACCAATCGATCAAAAATGGTATTGATATAGAACCCATTTTTAACATGGATGGCTAAAGCGTGAAACCGATCAGTTGTTTTCCAGAGCGGAGCAAATACTTGAATTCCTACCAGCACAGTGAATAAGGTGGCAAAAAGCATTAGTACAGCTTGTTGACTTAAAGACAATAAACGCATATCTGCCACGCTTTCTGCCAACAAGTAAGTGGCGCCGTACTCCAGTAGTACAAAGCATGAAACCAACAATGAGGTAAGGGCAAACACAATCAGACCTAGCTGCAGGCGATTTGCAGTGTCAAATGCAGTGATTAATAACCTGATTGATCCAAGTAATATGACCAGACTTACGAAAGCGATTGGTAGATTTATTGGATTCAGTAAACCCATCATTTTAGCCAAAACCATCAGGACACCCATTCCCAAAATCAAGCCTACAAAAACGGATAAAGTACTTCCCCTTCTTACAGCAAGCTGAACATAATTACTTCGGATAATGTCGATCACACCACCGGAAGAAAGGAAGCTGTGCGCTTTATAGAAAGAGTGGCCAACCAAGTGGAGCAGAGCTGCTGGAAACGCCCCCAACCCACATACCATCAGGCTAAAACCCATATGGGCTATACTTGAGAAACTCAAAGCCGTTTTGATGGATGTCTGTGTCATAAAAACGACTGAACCAAACATAGCTGTAAAGCCTCCGACAACAATCAGTAGAATTGACCCGTAAGAAGCCAAACCAAATAATTCAGACATTCTAAGAATCAGAAATGGGCCAGCATTTAACAGACCGGCGTGAAGCAGTGCAGATACTGGTGTTGGGGTTTCCATTACCTCTATAAGCCACCCATGAGTGGGCAACAATGCGGACTTAAAAATAGCTGCAAGGGCCAATAAAATCATGGCCAACTCTAATGTGAATGGCACGTTTGTCTCAGAAAAAGCAGCTAAACCATTAAAGATGGTGGTAAGATCTCCTGTGCCAAAGTAGGCATAGATTTGCCAAAATGCTGTCAGTAGAAATACATCACTCATTCGTGCTACAATAAACTTTTTGCGTGCAGCGATGACTGCTCCCGGCCTGTTGGAGTAGAACAAGAGCAGACGGTGAAGTGATATACTTGTCAATACCCATGCAAAAGCAATAACCGCTAAGTTGCCTCCTAACACGAGTAGCTCTACTGATGCAATGGCAGCCGCCAAACGACCTAAAAAGGCTCCCTGACGTGAATCACCATCCAGGTAATTAAAGCTAAACTTCATTACCACAAAACCGAGAATCGCAATCATCAACCACATGATGACACTAAGCGCATCAAACTGGAACCCAAATCCGAGACCTTCATAGGAAAACCATGAAAACTCGGAACTTCCCAGAATAAACACTGAAGCAGCCGTGAGTACCGCAAGCATCATGTTGATAACACAAGTCCATAACGAGAGCTGTTTGAGTAATGTAGGTCTACCTCCAGATTGCAACCTGGAAACCAGAGCTATTAGCACAAACAGTCCGATTGATAAGAAGGCGTAAATTGCTACATCAGATCTCATCTTAGCTCGCTATTTTTTGAAGATTCACAATTGCGCTCAATTCCAACTCACCTGATTCGGAAGCTACATCCATAAGGGCTGATTTTTTCTCTGCC
This sequence comes from Marinoscillum sp., assembly GCA_024305105.1. Lineage (GTDB taxonomy): Bacteria > Bacteroidota > Bacteroidia > Cytophagales > Cyclobacteriaceae > Marinoscillum. The sequence continues at coordinate 17,310 of JAMWZA010000077.1, read as the reverse complement.
TTAAGATTATTGAGTTGAGCTATCTTCTTATCAAATTCCTCGCTCGAAATTGAGTGATTTTTTTCCCAGGCTTTTAGATAGCGTCTTTTGTAAAGAGATTTCAATTCATCAATAACACAATCAATAATGATGGATGCCTCTACTTTTGTAAGGCGGTCGTTTAGGAGCTCTAATTGGTTGGCGTCTTCCAGGAGCTCTTCAATTGTGGTTGTAGAAAATTGGTTCATAGTTTTGATATTTTGAAGTTTGAAAATTATTTCGATTTCAAAATTGGCATATTATTTTCATAAGTTTTTATTTATATTTAATATGCATACCATAAGACATATTTATGAACTACACTATCCATCAATTAAGCGTATTCCTTAAAGTAGTTGAATATCAGAGTATTACGAAAGCTTCAGTTGCTCTCTTTATGACTCAGCCAGCCGTATCAATTCAGCTAAAAAAATTTCAAGATCAGTTTGATGTACCCCTAACGGAGGTGATTGGAAGGCAGTTGAACGTGACGCCATTCGGAATGGAGATCGCAGAAATGGCCAAGCGAATCATGGTGGAATTGGATGAAATTAAGTATAAAACAGAAGCATACAAAGGGCTATTAACTGGAAAACTCACCTTGTCAGCAGCCTCTACTGGCAAATATGTCATTCCTTACTTTCTATCAAGTTTTCTGGACGCGCATCCTGGTATAGACCTGATGTTAGACGTGACCAACAAAGTAAAAGTGATGGAAAGCCTGAAGAACAATGAAACGGATTTTGCTTTAGTATCAGTAGTACCTGAGGGTTATCAACTAAATGAAGAACTCCTCATAGAAAACCATCTGCACCTGGTAAGCAATAAACCAGCTAAAGACACCAGCAAACCAGTGATATACAGGGAGTATGGATCTGCGACCAGGCAAGCGATGGAACAGTACTTTGCTACTGAGGACAAGAATACTAGAAAGCAACTGGAGCTCACCTCCAATGAAGCAGTAAAACAAGCCGTATTAGCTGGACTTGGCAACTCCATTATGCCCCTTATTGGCATCCATAATGAATTAATGAATGAACAACTTTTTATTCTAAAGTCCAGAGGCCTACCCATCAAAACCCAATGGCGACTGGTTTGGTTGAAGGAAAAAAAGCTTTCACCAGTGAGTGATGCTTTTTTAACACACCTCAGAGCTCATAAGGAAGCTATCATCGAGAAGTACTTTGGATGGTATCAAAAGTACCTTTAAGACTTCAGTACTTGTTTAATTTTAGCTAGCTCTTCACTTGTAAAATCGGCATTACCGAGAGCATTAACATTCGAAATCAACTGTTCCGGACTACTCACCCCAACCAAGACTGAAGTCACTCGCTTGTCTTTTAACAACCAGGTGATCGCCATGTCACTGAGAGACTGCCCACGACTTTGAGCAATTTCATGAAGTGCTTTAATCTTTGGTAAGTTCTTTTCTACTGTTTCCTTCTCCAAATAAGTCATAGATTTGGCAGCTCTACTCCCTTCAGGAATACCTTTCACGTATTTATTTGTAAGCATTCCCTGCTCCAATGGACTGAAGGCAATACACCCAACTCCTGTATCTCCCAAGACATCTAACAGACCATCTTCCACCCAGCGATCAAACATACTGTAGCGTGCCTGATGAATGAGACATGGTGTACCCAAATCCTTTAATATCTCAATCGCCTTCTTAGCCAACTCAGCGGGATAATTGGAAATCCCCACATAGAGTGCTCTACCTGAACGCACAATGAAATCGAGGGCAGACATGGTCTCTTCAAGTGGTGTATCCGGATCAGGTCTGTGATGATAAAACAAGTCGACATAGTCCAGGTTCATTCGCTTGAGACTCTGGTCCAAACTAGAAACGAGGTATTTACGAGAACCCAGGTTACCATAAGGCCCTGGCCACATATCGTATCCGGCCTTGGACGAGATAAACAATTCATCGCGATGCGATTGGAAATCATCCCTGAACAATCGGCCAAAATTAGTCTCAGCCGAGCCATAAGGAGGCCCATAGTTATTGGCCAAATCAAAATGCACAATGCCGTGATCAAAGGCTGTTCTTAAAATTTGCTGACCTTTCAATAAATCATCCGCATGCCCAAAATTATGCCAAAGACCTAGCGAAATCATGGGCAATTGAATGCCACTAGTTCCACACCGCTTATAACTCATTTGCGCATAGCGATCATCCTTTGGTAAGTATGCTTTGTATCCTGATTTATCGTTGATTTCCATTATTTTTCCTTTTGATTGTAAACATAGACTTCCATCGGCTGATCATTGATGCCAAAGACAAAATAATCCATTCCATCAACTGCCAAATGCTCAATATCCCTAACATCTCCCCTTATTTTGAACCCGCTCTCAGAAGCTGACATCATTTCAAATTCACCTTCACCACTATTAATCAAAACCTGACCATAACTGGCATCACTGGAGCCAAAATACGTATTTGCCCAGGAATTATTCCCTCCAAGAATTAAATCTTGCAATCCGTCCTGATTGACATCAAATGACTTGATTGCATAGACTGGAGAAATCTGAGCCATGGGTGGTAATTCTCTTATCGTGAATTTCATATTTCCCTCATTGATCAGAACTACGGAGCTAAATTCATTTGCTTCATATTTCAAACCTCGTGACAAAGACTCGGTATTAAAAACATCTGTAACCGTCTTTCCTGCAAAGTCTTTATAGGATGTAAATGATTTCTTAATCATTGGCATTTGTTTACCCAACTCATCGCGGTTAGCAACGGGATACTCCTGACCTTCTTTGCTATAGGTAATAATCTGATCGAGATATCCATTCCCATCGAAATCATTGACATACATACGAATAGGATCCTCAACAGAAGGCTGAAGCTTATTGTTATGCCCTTCATTACCAAGGATGAAATCCTGATCTCCATCATTGTCTATATCCACTGACGTAATGCAATTCCACCAACCTTTAGTTTTGGCTAGCTCCTTGATCTCAACTTCAGTTAAAAGGCCAGATTCGTTCAGGAATACTTTTATGTTCATCCACTCTCCCACAACAATGAGATCTTCATATCCATTCCCATCCAAATCTTGCCAAACGGCATCTGTTACCATGCCTATGTATCGCATTTTTTTGTTCTCCAGAACAGAAAATTGACCAGTACCATCATTCAAAAGCAAGTAACTACCTGGTATCAGCCCATACCGGGATGACATGACGCGTCCACCAATAAACAAATCCAAATCACCATCATTGTCCAGATCAGAAGATACAGCCACTGAGGCATGTCCATTGAGATAAGGAATGGCATTCAATTTTTCTCTAAACTGACCATTGGAATTGATGAACAGTCGATCTTGTAAATAAGGGCTATTGTCTGGGAATTCATTTCCTCCAGTAATAACCAGGAGGTCATCATCGCCATCGCCATCAGCATCGAAAAAGAGGCTATTCGTTTCTTCAGCACCCGGGTTCATCAATGAATGACCAGCATCACCGTGAGCCAATAATTGTCCAGATTCTCCTGTTGAACCGGTGACATACAATTCTTTCTGACCATCACCTAGAACATCAGAAACACTCAGTTTAGGCCCTTCTCTAGACACCACATGTGGGATCAACGATTGGTAATTAAAGTCTACAAAATTGTTCTCCTTATGCTTATATGACATGCCGAAATCATTCACATTGGAAAAATAACTTCTGCTATGGCTATTGTTTTCTTTTGATGTAGGAGTCGCATCTTTGATATCCACCACTACTGATTGATTCGTATTAACTTCCTTGAGACTTTGCTGCAAACCTCGGGGCCAGTATATGACAATAGAATCTATTACATCAGTTTTCCCCAACCCAAAGACATTTTGGACAATGCTTGAAGATTGAAAACCCTGCACACCATAAATCTGCCGAGTCATCAAACGCTCTCCCGCATAAAGGCTGATAATTGATCCAATTCCATATCGATTCATCTCATCCCCCTTGAGTTGAACCTTTAAGAAGTTATTGGTTGTTGACTGATTGTTTTGATAAACAGTGGCCAGGTCGTTAATGTTATTCACTACCACATCTAAATCTCCGTCATTATCCAGATCGGCACTAACCCCTGCGGTCGAGTAAGTATCTGTTTTGGGAATCCATACCCCTGTTTTATCTTCAAATTGTTGGCCGTCAATATTCTTAAAAACTCGATTGGCTACTTTTCCCGATGGCATTTGTGCTATTAGTGACTCATCACTTACTTGAGAGTTATTATCCAGACTGCCAGCACTAATGTTGTTTCCAGACATGAAGGAGACATAGTCTAAATCATTAGGTCGCTTCACAATTCCATTAGTTACGAATAAGTCCTTATAACCATCATTATCATAGTCAGCTAGAAGCGGGGACCAGCTCCAGTCAGTGGCCGCAATACCCCACATCAGGGCCACATCTGAAAATGTACCATTTCCATTATTTAGCTGAAGTGTATTACGAGCAAACTGCGGTTCATAGCCGAACTGAAGTTTGAGTTTGTAGATCTCAAATGGATCCTCCCCGGCAGAGTTCTTTAACACTTCTTCGTCATCGGGAAGCATATCCAATGTCATTATCTCAGGGTATCCATCATTGTTAAGGTCGGCAATGTTATTACCCATGGAAAACCTGCTGGTATGGCCAATCATTTTCTCAATTGACTCAGAAAAAGTACCATCCTGATTGTTGAGGTAGAGGTAGTCATTCTCATGAAAATCATTCGATACATAAATGTCCGGCCAGCCATCCAGGTTAATATCAGCAACAGCTAACCCCAACCCATAACCAATTTGTGAATTATAAACACCTGATTCCCGAGTTACATCAGTGTAACTACCGCTATCGTTTCGGTACAATCGATCTCCAGCCAATTCATCAGAATCATTGCGTAAATCTACCCGACCATAGCTTCGGGACGTGTGGACTGAATGGTTCAGCAAATACATGTCCAAATCTCCATCTAAATCATAATCGAAGAAAGCCGCCTGTGTAGAAAAGCCTGAAAAGTCAAGTCCATATTCCTTCGCTTTTTCGCTAAAAGTATTATTTCCGTTGTTAATGTAAAGTTCATTTCTTCCTGAAACCCCCTTGTACTCTCCAACACGACAGAGGTAAATATCCAACAATCCATCCTGATTTACATCCGACATGGTAACGCCGGTCTTCCAAGGGCCTGGTGATTCGGTTCCAGAGGCAGCGGAAACATCTTCGAACTGCATATTGCCTTTGTTCAGATAGAGCTTATTGTTCGCCATGTTAGCTGAGAAGTAGAGGTCTTCCAGTCCATCATTATTGATATCACCGACTGCCAATCCACCACCATTATAGTAGTAGAGGTAGTCTATAATATTGAAGGTATCTGAATCTGTTAATTGATTGATGAAGTGAATTCCAGTTACATCCTTCCCGACTGCTTGAAACATTGTAGATGATTCTGTTTCTACTGAAGAACAAGCAGACCACAAAAGGGTGAATGGAATTAAGCCAACTAGAGTTCCTCGCATTACTTAATGGCCAGTTTGACTAACGAATCATTGTTTCGGGAAATAAGAATGGACTTACCATCAACCAAAATATCTCGAATCTCCCCATCCACTCTAAAGCCTCTGCTATTTTTAGCAAGACTCAAATTGCCTTTTCCATCATTCTCTAAATATGTACCATAGCTTGCGTCATACCGCCCAACTTCTGGTTTGGCTGCATAGAGGTTTCCGCCAAGAATGACATCCATATCTCCATCCGCATCAAAGTCACCAGCTCGTATAGCAAAGACAGGCGATAGTTGTGCGCCCACAGGTAAGCTCGCAGACGTGAATTTGAAATCCCCTTCGTTGATAAATAATCTCGTCTCCAAAGTATTGACTTTCAAAATGTCCGAAGCTTCAATTTCTTCAGGAGTGAATATTTGATCCATTGGCGCATCCTTATAAGATGCATAGTCTGGAAACCGTTTTTTCAAACTCTTAATCTGATCAATCAGGTTATGACGTAAAGCATATGGATACTCTTTTCCATCATCTGCATAGCCAGTTAAGATCGGATCGATAAAGCCATTGTTGTCAAAGTCGTTCAAATACAGCTGAATTGGCTCCGCATTAGAAGCCCTAAATCGACTGTTCAACCCATGATTACCTACCAGAAGATCTTTATCTCCATCACCATCTATATCCACAGTCTCTATGGTACGCCACCATCCTTTCAACTCTTCCATATTGTTAGTTATTTTAGAGAACTCCCCTGAGTTATTCTGAAAGGTGAGAATACCCATAAATTCCCCAGTAACAATTAGGTCATCGTCCCCATCCAGATCAAGATCTGTAAAAGATGAACTAGTTACCATTCCTAAATCAACAAAGTCTTCCGGAACAGAATGAGTAAACATACCCGTACCATCGTTGATCAATAAGAAGCCTGAGCCAGCCACGCCATAATTTACTGGTTTCATTCGCTCACCTACAAAAAGATCAATATCTCCATCTCCATCTATGTCAGAGGCAGAAACCGTCCCAGTACTGAAGTATCCTTTGGGGGATGGTAAAAACTGGTCACTTTTTGTAAATAGTCCTTTACCATCATTTATATAATACCTGTCTTTTAAAGCCGATGAAGACTGAGAAAATTCAGCTCCTCCACTACAAACGTAGAGGTCCAAATCTCCATCTCCATCTCCATCAAATAAAATACTTTCAGCATCTTCTGAAATCTTGTCCTTTTCAAAAACTGGCTGGGATGAAACTTCCAATTCCCCTTGTATGGTCAGGAGCAATGTACCACTTTGTCCTTTTCCCCCGCCAATATAATAGTCCATTTCACCGTCTCCATTCACATCCCCAGCAGCCATTTTTGGGCCCTCCGTACTATTCATGTGATAGAGCAGTCGATCTCGATCAAAATCAATAAATGGGTTTTCAACATGACGATAAACTGGAGCTTCAATTCTTACAAAAAGTGGCGGGGCAACCTCTTCTCTCTTCTCACGATCTAGAACAGACAAAGCATTTTGATCCAGTGTAACCATCTGATTAACAGCAATATTCTCCAATTTGGAAACACCTCCATTTGGCCAGGACACCTCCACATCAACCTTGACAGAAGTTGGCAAACCAATATTGGGACGAGGGTCTACACTGGACTGGAAACCTCTTATTGGCTGCTGCTCAACATAATAACGCTGATCCCCCTGAACTACTTTTATTTTAGCACCGATGGCATTGGTGTTGCCTCCTTTACCAATCACATTAAACTTGATGTAGTTGTTTTCAGAAAGCTGATCTGAGTTATTTTGGAATATCCAGGTAGGCATATTCACATTGTTGACGACCAGATCCAGATCACCATCATTATCTAAGTCACCATAGGCTGATCCGTTAGAGAATCCTGGTTCAGCTAACCCGAATTCAGACGCTTTCGATTCAAACTTCAAGTCGCCCATGTTTTTATAGGCATGATTTGGAATAGGATTAGAAGGAATGAGGTCAATTAACTTGGCATAGTCCACTTTATTATCAACAAGAACACTTTTCAATACTTCTTCATTGGAAATGTACTGAAGGTAATCCTGGTTAGTCAAATCCTGATAAATCCCATTGGCAATAAACAAATCCCTTAAGCCGTCATTATCCATGTCAAAAAATAGTGCTCCCCAACTCCAATCGGAGGCTTCAACACCCGCCAACCGACCAATCTCACTGAATGTGCTATCTCCGTTATTTAGCTGGAACGTGTTTCTTGTAAATTGATGGTAATAGCCATTTTCCAGATTATACTGGTATCGATCCCAATTCTCGAATGTTGTCACTGATTTTAATCGCTCATTGTTCGATGGCAACATTTCCGTAACGAATAGATCGTTGTATCCATCATTATTTATGTCTGCTAAATCAGCTCCCATTGATGCTCCACTGATCGATTTCATTTGACTTGTCAGGTCCTCCTGAAACGTACCATCTCCTTGATTAATATAGAGATAGTCGCGTTCAAAGAAATCATTGGATACATAGATATCATCCCAACTGTCCCCATTAACATCTCCAATTGTTACTCCAAGTCCAAATCCAATAATACTGCCATAAATTCCGGCCTCTTTACTCACATCGACGAACAGGCCATTATCATTTCGAAGGAGCTTATCTCCCCCAAGAGAATCTCTCTTTGGTCGCTCATTTCTACGGAGGTTAAAAGATCCAATTGCCTGATAGGAATTATTGAGCATGTAGGCGTCCAGATCACCGTCTTTGTCATAGTCAAAAAAGGACGCATGTGTAGAAAACCCCCGATCGTCTAACCCAAATTGTTCGGCAGATTCGGTAAAAGTTAAGTCCCCGTTATTGATGAATAGTTCATTCTGTTTGTTGTCCCCTTCCACATCACCAGAATTACAGACATATATATCCAAATAAGAATCACCATTCACATCAACCATGGTTACACCAGTGGACCAGGCACGCGTTCCCTCCACTCCAGCTGATGCGGATATGTCTTTAAATGAAAAGTTACCTTGATTTAAGTAAAGCTTGTTGGCTCCCAAGTTAGAGGTCAGGTAAATATCGACCAATCCGTCATTGTTAATATCTCCGATCGACACACCTCCACCGTTGTAATAGTTCCGGTAGGTGTAGACATTAAAATTGGCATCATATTCCAATTCATTGGTAAAGTCAACACCGGTCTCTTCGGAAGAAACTTTAGAGAACAAAGTGAATTCTGAGTGCTTATCGCCACAAGAAGACAAGACTGTGAGTAGTAAACCCCAAGCTAAAAAATCCTTCATCATTACCTATTCCTTGTTTTCTGTATTTGTTAAATCTTTAATATATCCCTGAACATTCTGCTCACCTTCCACAGTTAATGAGATCATTCGGTTGCCATCTACTTTTACTAATAGGTCGTTCTTCTGATCATCCATTGTGATCGTAATAAAGGCGTTACCTCCGTACCAATTCATAAGGGTATCCTGCACTGCCACCAGTAGAGAATCGCTAAAAAACTTTCTGTTCCATGGTGCCCAACCAGAGTAATTAAAAGTGAGGTTCATGAGTTTTACCTTACCTTGCTCATCAAAATCAGGGTAGAACAACATGTGTATTGGAGATTCCCCTTTCTTGTCATTAGGCATGACATATCTCACTGTTTGATTTCCTGGTCCCTGTGCAATTAATCCTTTTTTATTTTGCTTCCAACCGTTCTCAAAAAACTCCTTGCTGGTCTGCCCAAAATAAAAATCCAGGAAAAGTGAGTCGTTAACCTCACCTGTTGCTAGCTCACGCTCAACCAGTCTATCATATACTGATCTAGTTTCACATCCGATAACCATGGACAAAATCACACCCATAATTACCCAATCACCTCTTTTCATATACCTGAACTTTTGAATCATTATTAATTACAATAATTAATTTTTTTGTGTCGCAGTTTACTACTTCAATGCTTCTAACCTGATTAATAATATTACTGAGATGAGCCTCTGGCTTTGACTCCAGACCATCAAGTACCATAAGTGGCAGTGCATCATACCGGCCAAATTGTGGTTTAACCAAAAACTGATTTCCACCAATTACAGCCTCCGGATAGCCATCTGCATCCATGTCCTTTCCATTGATAGCGTATACTGGCCCATACTGCACAGCTCCTGGAAGTGTTTTGGATTTAAATGACGTACCTTCATTGATGAAAAGCATGGTTGCCTTTGTACTTGCATCCAAAACCAGAGCTTCTTTTAAACCCTGTTCCCCAAATATATCCTCTATTGTCATGGATGCATAATCCTTAAAGTACAAGAGCTTTTTCTTAAGAATAGGGAGTTGAGAAATCAAATCATTTTTATCTGCTACGGGATAATACTCCCCATTTACTTTTTCACAAAAGATGTAATCATAAGTACCATTCCTATCAAAATCTTTGATGTAAAGACGAGTTGTGTCTCTAAAGAAGCTATTGAGTCCATGATTTCCTGCCAAAATATCCAAATCACCATCTTTGTCAACATCTATCAACTCTACTGTTTTCCACCATCCTTTGGAATGACCTAACCCATACTCCTCTGTCTTTTCAACAAATTTTCCATCCTGATTAATAAGAATTTTTACATTATCCCAATCTGTTGCGACTACTAAATCCAGATCTCCATCGCCATCCAGATCTCCTACTTTAGAATCGGTCATCATCGAGGTGCCCTTTAGTGTCATCAACTTTTCATTCCCAACGTCCTGAAAACTCCCTCTGCCATCATTTTGCATTAGGTATGCATTGACCGGTGTACCATACCTAAACGGATGAAATCGCTCAGTGACTAATAGGTCTAAATCACCATCTTCATCAAAGTCAATGACACTGACGCTACTCGAACTAAAGTAGTCTGGAAATACAAGGCCACTTGATCGTGAAAAATTGAAATCACCTGCGTTCAGATATAAACGATCCTTCAGCGCACTGCTACTTTTGGAAAATGCTCTACCACCGCTACAGACATACAGATCCAAATCGCCATCATTATCTGCATCAAAAAATACTGCGTCCGTATCCTCAGATATCGAATCACGCTCAATTTCTGCTATGGGCACTCTAACGAAACCACCCTTTGAATAGGTGAAAAGAGCCGCCGGTTTACCTTTAGCTCCACCAATAAATAGCTCCTCAACTCCATCTCCATCTAAATCTGCTGTTGCCGTTCCAGGTCCTTCGTTGTGCAGCATATGTGGCAATAATCGATCACGATCAAAATCATTGAAGTCGTTTTCAACATGCATATAATCCAATGCTACAGAAGATGTCTTAAGGTAAGCAGAAGTCTTCCTTAGCTCATTGGGTTGGATTTTCCCAAGAGATTCATTTACCGTCACCACTTGGTTAGTTGAAAGTCCACTTATCACATTTACTTTCCCACTTTCCCACTTTACCAGAATGGAATCAATGAAATTACTTTTGCCTACTCCGAAATGAATCAAAGGTTCTACTGTACTCTGGAATCCTTTAAAGGGAAAGTTTTCAGCTGTAAGCTCCTGTCCAGAGTAATACAATTTCACCCGAGCTCCAATACCAAACGTATTTTGATCATCGCCTTTAAGCTTTACCCGAACGCTTCTATTGATAGCTGTATCAGCGTTATTTCGATAAAGCATTGCGGGCATATTCACATTATTGATGACCAGATCCAAATCCCCATCATTATCCAAATCCCCATAAGCACTCCCATTACTAAACGTCGGCTCATTAAGTCCCCACTCAGCGCTGACATTATCAAAAACAAACTCTCCTTGATTTTTGAACATTTGATTTGCTACAGCCTGTGATGGCATAACGTCAATCAAATCAGTGATCACATTTCCATTCTCCTTTAGTTTGTTACGAATCTGCTGATCATTGGCCGTGTAAGTCAGATAGTCTCTATCCAATAGGTCCTTATAAATACCATTTGCCACAAAGATATCTCTCAACCCATCATTATTGGCGTCAAATATTAGCGCCCCCCAACTCCAATCAGTTGCTGAAACGTCGGAATACCTACCCACTTCTACAAAAAGACTGTCATTAATTTTTTGCTGAAGGACGTTACGAGGGTATTGATGAAAATAACCCTGTTGTACATTTAGTTGATACTTGTCCCAGCTTTCATAAACAGCTTTGGTCCGCTTTCGCTCCACTGTTGATGGGAGCATTTCCGTAACGAACAGGTCAGGCTCTGAGTCATTGTCTAAATCAGCAGCGTCAGCACCCATTGATCCCATAGAAATACTTGTAAAATACTCTTCTAGACGTTCTTCAAATCGTTTTCCTTCATGATTGATGTACAGGTAGTCTCTTTCAAAAAAATCATTGGAGATAAATAAGTCAGTCCATCCATCCTTATTGAAGTCACTCAGGGTTATGCCCAAACCAAATCCAATAGCACTAGTGTAAATTCCAGATTCGATTGTGACATCAGTAAATGTTCTACCGTCATTTCGAAGCAACTTATTGCCTCCACCATTTTCATCGGGTATTTCTCGTTGGTCTTTTATTAAATCAAATCCGCCAATAGATTTTAACGAGTTGGTCAAAACATAACAATCCAAATCCCCATCCTTATCATAATCAAAAAATGCAGCATGAGTCGATAATCCAAGAATATCCAGACCATACTCCTTGGCCTTTTCTGTAAATGTCAGGTCGCCATTGTTAATAAATAGCTCGTTGTGTCGATTCTCACCGTCAGGTCTACCCGACTTACAAACATATATGTCAAGAAGTCCATCACCATTAATATCTGCAAAAGTGGCCCCAGAGGACCAAACTCCACCACAGGTCACACCCGCACTCAACGTGATGTCTTCAAATTGCCAGTCACCCTTATTAAGGTAAAGCGCATTATCGACCAGGTTTCCAGTGAAATAAATATCCATGAGTCCATCATTATTGATATCCCCTATGGCTACTCCACCACCATTGAAAAAACTTCGATAAGTGTACGGGTTGAACTCTTCGGTATAAGATAAATTATTTGCAAATGTAATGCCTGACTCCTTCGCAACTTCTGTAAACAACGTATCGGTCATTGTGCTCTCACATGAACACAAATAGAGGATTGCAAGAAAAAATAATCCATCCGAAATGGACTTAAGGCGAATCTTCACTGTTTGGTTTTTATTTTAAAGTTCTGCACAAAACCACAGAATTTTTAATCTAAACAATAAAAAAAGGTTGCCGCATGCAAGCGGCAACCTTTTAGTTTAAATCTTTCACTAATTAGTAACCTGGATTCTGAACAAGTGGATTGTCACTTGCTGCAGAAGCATTGATTTGATCCAATGGTATTGGCATAATGTTTTTATATGCATCAGAATGCGCATTTTTCTCCCACCAGGCATTACCCCATCGACCGAATCTAATCAGATCAGTTCTTCTAATAGATTCCTGGAACATCTCTCTACCTCTTTCAGCAAAGAATGAATTCTCATCCATTGTCGAGTAAGGAGTAACTCCTGCTCTTGTTCTCACTTGATTAACTAACGTCAAAGCATCAGCGTCACCCCATCCATTCAATCGACCTAAAGCTTCAGCTTTCATAAGAAGTACATCAGCATATCTGAGCAATGTAAAATCATTGTCCATATCTGGAAGTTGTCCAAGCTTGAAAGAGAACTTACCTAACCTTGCTCCAGCTTGTCTTGATCCATTAGGAGCAAGTTCGTTGATCTCAGGTGTATAATTAATGGCCGGACCATCTTCATCTGCTTTATCAAATGCTACATCCAAAATAGGATTGCCGTTGACATCAGTCTGGGGGCCTGCAATGAAGTAAGCCTCTTTTCTCATATCTGTATCTTCATAAGAATCGTAGAACTCTTCCAATGTGGAGTATCCATTCCATGGTTGCTGTTGCAGATCATAAGTCAACTGAGAAGGGTAGTGAAGTGTCATTTGAGCAATGTTCATTCCGCCACCAGTAGCTTCATCGAATGGTGCAACTAAAATATGCTCAATATTATCTACGTTATCAGGTGTAAATACCGAAGATACCATTCTTCCATCAGGACCTTCCTGATAGGAATCATCCAGTGCATACACACCAGAGTTTATCACCATATCTGCTGCATCTATAGCATCCTGCCATCTAGCTGTACCAGTGTACACTTCTGCATTTAGGTAAAGACGAGCAAGTAATGCATAAGCAGCACCTTGACTAATTCTACCATAAGCAGCACGGCCTCTTCCCAGATCATCCACTACCGCCAGAATTTCTGACTCGATCAAGTCAAAAGTCTCAGCACTGGTAGATTGGGCTACATCGTTACCCGGCTCTTTAGTAGTTAATGGAGTCTTAATATTACCAAACAAGTCCATCAACTTCCAAAAATAGTATGCCCTTAAAACACGAAGTTGCGCTTCGGAGTTTGGATCTAAATCCGTATCCAAAAGCGTATTACACTGGTTAACACCACCGTAGATGTCATTCCATGCTCCATTTAAGCCTGGGTTAGTTGGAAGAAAATCATGTTTGTGCATGTTTAGCCAGATCCCTCCATCAAACCAGTCACCACCCTTTTGGGTAATTACTGCTTCATCAGTGGAGATCTCTGAAACCGAGAAATAAGAACCATGCCATGCCACACCATTTCTAATTGTAGAAAAGGCTGCGCCTAATCCATCACTTGGGATAGATCCGTTTACATTTTCGCTTTCACCAAAACCAGGGTTATTTAACTCATCCTTAGTTTCAGTAAAACTATCGTTCAAGTCTTCTTCAAGGTCTGTACAGGCGTAGCTGAACATTCCAAGAAGACTGAATAATGATATTTTATATAAATTTTTCATTGTCTTTACTCTTTATTAATTAAAATCCAATGTTTACACCGAAAGTGAAAGTCCTCGCCGTGAAGTAGTTATTTCTTCGGTCGATACCAGGAGCTAAAACATCAGCGGTTGTTGCTGCACGGCCACCATTATCTGTTGGCCCGAAATCCTGTAGAACTGGCTCTGGATCAATACCTGCGTAATTAGTGATCACAAATGCATTTTGGATGTTAGCATAAAGCCGGATATTCTTGAATGCACTAGAATTACTCATGTCGAAATTATATCCGATGGTTACGTTATCTAGTTTAAAGAAATCTGCTTTTTCTACATACAAGGAGCTAAACTGAGAAACAGTCAGACCATCAACAGACTTGTCAGACTTGATTCTGTTGTAAGAGTTGATCGCTCCGGGATCGATTGGCTCATAAAATGCTCTATATGTATTTATAAGGCTGTGACCAAATGCTCCTCTAAAGAATGCATTGAAGTCCCAATTTTTGTAGGTCAGTTCATTCGTCCAACCTATCTCAAGGTCCGGAAGACCATTTCCCAATGCTTCAAAGTCTCCTTCTGGCAATAATGCATCCCCCTGGGCTGATCTAATTTCTCCATCTCCATTCAAGTCTTTCATTACAGGAGCACCATTCTCATCAACAACATCGAATACTGGTCCCCAGATTTGTCCGATCTCTTCTCCTTCAGCTACACGAACCATGAATGTCGAGTTTTGACCAGGTGAACCAAGGTTACCTCGAACAGTTGGTACATCAATGATGAAATCATCTAGCGTTGATTTGTAAGTGCTTGCTACGATACCCGTATTCCACGATAAATCTGGTGTTTGAACTGCCTGATAGTTTAATGACAATTCAGCTCCATTGGTAGTCAAGGATCCGATGTTGTTCCAGAAAGGCTCAGCAACTTCTCCACCAGAAGCTTCTGGTGTAAACAGCTGAAGAAAATCCGATACGTTTCTTGTATAAACGTCTACTGCACCGACCAACCTTTGGGCTAGTCCAAAATCAACACCAATGTTGATTTCCGTTTTTTCTTCCCACTTCAAGTCTGGGTTTGCTTGTCTCACTTGTTGGAATGCTCCTCCACCATCAAAGATGTAGTTAACACCAGCTTTAGAGTATCCAGATGCAGGTGGCAATGAACCAGTCACCCCAAATCCAACACGAAGTTTCAAAACATCAACTCCGGCAAGACCCAAGTAGTTGTTTATGTCTACACCAGCACCAACTGCTGGGAAAATACCCCATTGCTGATCGACACCTAGTTTTGTTGAGCCTTCTCTTCGGATGGAGGCATTTAAGAATATGGCATCATCAAATGTAGCATTGGCTCTACCAAAAAAGGCAATGATCTTTTCATTCGGTGTAGCCCAGCTGTCTACGTTTACGTTTGCCGCAACTCCTAGCACTCTGTCACCAGATAAATCGATACCATAATATCCTAACTCATTGGTTGGGAAGTTTCCTAATTCCAGCAACAAGCCTTCTCTGAATGTCTCCTGATAAGAGTACCCCCCTGACACAGTTAAATCCAATGCTCCAAAGCTGTTGCTATAGCTTAAATACGATTCAAATAAAGAGAATCTACCATCCTCTGTATACCTTCTGGCTAGCCCCGTACGGTTCAAGCCTCTAAAGAAGGAAGTACTTGGATAAAACTCACCATTCAACGTGTTGTCATACTGCTGACCATAGTTAGCAGTGATAGACAATTCATCTGTGATATTGTACTCTGCTAAAACGTTGAAGTTCAACTCCTTCTTCTTTCCGTCATTTACGTTTTGATCAAGAATAGCAACCGGGTTGAAGTTATCAAATAATACCGCCTGGAAGAATTCACCATTGTCAAAACGAATTGGTGCGGTAGGATTATAGAGTGCTGCATATCTCAATGCCTCATTGAACGAGAAGTTGCTCTTTCTGTTAGTCAATGACATGTTGAAGCTCAACTTCAATCGATCGTTCAACGCAAAGTGATTAATGTTTGCTCGAGCGTTGATCTGATCAAATCCTGAATTCTCAAGAATCCCATTGATATCTCTGAAGTTGGTAGAAAGTCTGAATGTAGTGTTTTCAGAACCTCCAGAGATCGCGATGTTGTGCACATTGGAAACACCAACACGGCTTACTTCATCCTGCCAATCAGTTGCAGCACCGAGATCGTTACCACCAGCGTCGATGTACTCACTAGCAGACATTACCGGCTGCTCATTTAAGATGGTGGCAGCTGCAACGTACCCATTATAGCTAGCGTTAACTCCTCCACCTCGTTTACCTTTTTTGGTAGTGACTAGAATAACTCCAGATGACCCACGAGAACCGTAGATTGCCGCAGCAGATCCATCTTTCAATACGTTAATAGACTCGATATCATTCGGGTCCACGTTTTGAAGTGATGCACCAATTACACCATCAATTACAACAAGCGGCTCAGTGTTTGCACCAACTGTTGATATACCTCTCAGACGAATGGTTGAAGTAGAGTTTGGATCTCCTCCTTTATTGTACACACTTAAACCAGGCACCTTACCTTGTAGTAATTGGGTAGGATCGTTAATGTTACCCTTGTTGAATTGTTCTTCGTCTAGTGATACCACTGAGGAGGTAATTTCCTTTTTCTGTTGCGAACCATAACCCACAACAACTACCTCTGAAAGCTCTTCAATGTCAAGAGTCAATCCTACATCAACCACACTTCTGTTACCAACAGCTACTTCTTTAGGCGCATAGCCCACGAAAGTGTATACCAACGTGGTGTTCTCTCCAACGGAGATGGTGTACTTTCCATCGAAATCTGTGATTGTTCCATTCGTTGTTCCTTTAACAACGACATTCGCACCGGGGACAGCCTCACCTGTCTCGGCATCTGTTACTGATCCTGTTACCGTACGCTCCTGAGCCCACAATGAGGCGCTCAGGATTAACGATAATCCTAAGAGTAAA
The DNA here is from genome assembly GCA_024305105.1 of Marinoscillum sp. Classification (GTDB taxonomy): domain Bacteria; phylum Bacteroidota; class Bacteroidia; order Cytophagales; family Cyclobacteriaceae; genus Marinoscillum. The sequence goes on along the minus strand of JAMWZA010000077.1, from coordinate 73 downwards.
TACTTCTTCATACTATTACAATTTGTTTCTAAACTTTATTAAAAAACTAAAGTCGTATAGCGAATAACACGCT
>JAMWZA010000076.1 GCA_024305105.1 Marinoscillum sp. | reverse complement strand
GGGTGTAATATCCATTCGGATCAGTGATGGTTCCATTGGTTGTCCCAATCTCCATGATGGTAACCCCGGAAATCGTATTTCCAGAATCGTCATATACTGTACCTTTAATCTCGATGTTCTCGGCTTGGATGTTTAAAGCCGCGAGCGTTGTTAGTAGAAAAATTAGCTTTTGCATGTCGGTATCAATTTTGATTTGTATTGTTGAGATGCAAAAGGCTTGTTGATTCCATAAAAGGATGTGGAAAAATTTTATAAAAACCTGTAACAAGCTGTAAAACAGTATTATATAGTTGAAATTATTTTCATCACGTACGGATGCTAGAAGCGATGCTGATCTTCTGGAAGCTATTCAAAATGGAAATGATTCCAGTTTGATCGGCGTTTTGTTTAGTCGGTATATGCATTTGGTTTATGGATTGTGTCTGAAGTATTTGAAAAACAGGGAAGATGCCCAGGACGCTGTAATGGAGATTTTTGAATCAATGGAATCAAAACTATTGGTCAGTAAAGTGCAGCATTTCAAAAGCTGGCTGTACATGGTTTCTAAAAATCACTGTTTGATGCGATTACGCAAGGCCTCTTCTCATGAGAAAATCAATGGATCATTTATGGAAAATGAAGTGATCATGCATCCTATAGAAGAGGAGGCTAAAATAGATGAAGATTTGAGTGCACTGGAGGAGTGTTTGCAACAGCTGCGGGATGATCAACAACAGTGTGTTCGATTATTCTATCTGAAAGAGCACAGTTATGAGGAGGTCAGTAGCTTGACTTCCTTTGCCTTGAAAAAAGTGAAAAGTTATATCCAAAATGGGAAAAGAAATTTGAAAATCTGCCTGGAAAAAAGCCATGTCAGCGAATAAAGACAACATATCGAGAGAGGAAATGCGACTGTACCTGGAGGGCAAGCTTACAGGTAAAGCAGCTCATCGTGTGGAGCGCTATCTGCTGGAGAATGACTTTGCTCAGGAAGCCATAGAGGGATTTGAGGGGTTTGATCAGCGGGACATTGATGCGGATATCGAGGTATTGAATCAACGACTATCTACTGATACACGTGCTTTTAACTGGTATTACGTGGCGGCATCTGTCGCTTTGTTATTAGTGGCATTTTTGGGTGTTTGGTTTTATGCCAACAAAGTAGAAGAGTCAAATGAACTGTCTTATCAGGAAGAACAAGTAGAAAAAGAGCAGCCGAACGAGACAACTGAGCAGGAAATTGTTCCTATGGTTTCCGAGGAAAGCAGCAAAGAAGCAGCAATTCTGAAGCCAGAAGTTTATACTTCCAAAAAGAAAGAAATCAAAAAGGAAAGTGTAGTAGCCACTAGAGCTCAACCAGATGTTGTTGCTAAGGAATCTAGTGAAATGGTGGAGGCACCAATGTTGGCAGCAAAGTCCAAAGGAGATGTAGACGCTGTTGAGGAGATGGACGTGGAACTTGATGGAATGTCTCTGGCACAGGATCAGTTGGAGGCAGATTTAATAGAAGAGATCAGTACCGATCAATTACAAATTGATACAACTTATCTCAATAGCAGATTGACTGGAAGAGCAGTTGGAGTCGCTATAACTAGTGAAAGAATTCCTACAGCAAAACCTCAAACACAAAGTGTGGCGCACGTTAAGGAAAAGAAGCAGGTGACTATCAGAGGTCAGAGCAGTATTAAGGATGATGATTTGGAATATGTGTCAGGACAGATTACAGACGAAGATGGAAATCCTGTACCTGGTGTGAATGTCATGATCAAGGGATCGAGTACTGGTACTCTATCGGATATCGACGGTAATTATCAAATTGCTCGGAAGGGGAATGACCTGAACTTCTCATTTATTGGAATGGAATCGATTGATATCAAGGTGGGTGATCAGGATACAATCAATGTCGTCATGGAGTCTGATGTTCAGGCTTTGAGTGAAGTGGTAGTTGTTGGATATGGCACTTCTGATCAGGAAGAACAAGGTAATAAAAGTGCGCGTCCTGCGATTGACATGTCGGACTACAGGGATTATCTGGAGGCAAATCTGAAATATCCTGAAGCGGCCAAAGAACAAGCTGTAGAAGGGAAAGTCTTTTTGAAAGTCACCATTGATCCTTCGGGAACAATTTCAGCTATCGACATTAAACGAAATTTGGGCTTTGGGTGTGATGAAGAAGCCATCCGATTAGTGAAAGAAGGGCCTAAGTGGACACCTGCCCAACGTGATGGTCAGCCTGTTTCTTCAGAGGTGCATGTTAAAGTTAAGTTTGATTTGAATGATTAAATAAGTGCTTTAATCATTCTGTTTTTACCGTTTATATCGTCAATAATTTCAATCTCTTTATACCCCAGAGATTCCAGCAATTTGTGAGTTGCTTCTCCAAATCGTTCATGTATCTCAAAATAAAGTTTACCTCCATCATTTAGATTCGAAGCACCGAATTCTCCAATTTTTCGATAGAAAAGTAGCGGATCCTCATCATCTACAAAAAGTGCAAGCTCCGGCTCATAGTTCAGCACATTCTCATGCATTGATGACTTATCCGTTTCAGGAATGTACGGTGGGTTGCTAATGACGATATCAAACTTTTGATTAGTCTGAAGGTCCAGCGCATCCATTCTCTTGAATTGGACAGAGGACTTTAATTCCTTGTTATTTTCTTCAGCTACTTTCAGTGCAGCATCAGAAATGTCCCAGCCGTACAATTTGGCCTCTGGCATCAGATGTTGTAGACTGATCGGAATGCATCCAGTACCTGTTCCAATGTCTAAGATGTCTACTTGGTCTTTATTCTCCTTTGCAACAAGGTAGACAAGTTCTTCCGTTTCCGGCCTTGGAATCAGAGTGTCTGGAGTTACGATAAACCGATGACCACAGAATTGTGCAAAGCCAACAATGTGCTGAATTGGTTCCTGTTCTTTGAGACGGATCAAAGCACTTTCGATTAGCTTCTGCTGGCTAGGGTTGATCTGCTGATTGGGTTGTGTCAGTCGTTTTGTTCGCGTTATTTCCAACATGTCTTCCAGCAGAATGTCGGCAAGTGATTGACTCTCACCTTGCCCGTATTCCGGAAGCAATTGTTCAATTAGATAGCTGTAAATGGACGAAACTGTTGAATGCACGTTCGAAGTTAGTCACAGATAATCGAGTCAAACAAATTAATGATCTGGAAGCGATTAAACACACAACTCCTCAATGGATGATGCTGTATTTGATTTAGTAGCACTGAGTTGTCTCCTGAATTATTTCAACTTAGTTGATAACTTCGCGACATGAATGATCAGCAGTACATGCGTCGTGCACTTGAGCTGGCTCAGTTGGGTCTGGGTAAGACCAGTCCCAACCCGATGGTGGGTTGCGTGATCGTCCATGAAGAGCGGATTATTGGTGAAGGCTATCATCAACGTTATGGAGGGCCTCATGCGGAAGTGAATGCTGTTGCTGATGTAGCAAATAAGGAATTATTGAAGGAAAGCACGGTCTATGTCACTCTGGAGCCCTGCTCACATTTTGGAAAGACGCCTCCTTGTGCTGATTTATTGATCGAACATCAAGTAAAAAAGGTGGTCATTTGTAACGAAGATCCTAACCCATTGGTTTCAGGAAATGGTATTCGTAAACTAAAAGAGGCGGGCATTGCGGTAGATGTAGGACTATTGGCAGGTGTTGGCAATGTTCTGAACAAACGTTTTTTCACCTCCTTTGTTAATAGTCGACCTTATGTCATTCTTAAATGGGCACAAACATCTGATGGTTTTGTGGCCAGAGAGAATTTTGATAGCAAATGGATCAGCAATCAGTACTCCAGGCAGTTGGTTCATAAATGGCGATCTGAGGAGGATGCTATTCTGGTAGGAAAGAATACGGCCAAACATGATAATCCCTCTTTGACTACCAGGGAATGGGAGGGTAAAAATCCCCTTCGTGTTGTTTTGGATACCAGTCTTGAACTGAGTAGCGATCTCAATATGTTTGATGGAAAAGTGAAGACTTTCGTGTTGACCAGAAAGAAAAAGGCGGACACGGATAACTTGAAGTACCTTCAAGTAGATGCGATTACTCCCGGAACGATATTAGCGGAGTTACACACAGAGCGCATCCAATCCATCATCATTGAGGGTGGCTCTAAAGTACTCCAATCATTTATAGATGCCAATCTATGGGATGAAGCCAGGGTATTTACCGCGCCGGCTACTTTTGAGAAAGGGATAAGTGCTCCAGCACAAAATGGTAAACTAATCCGCGAAGAAGACGTTTTACAAGACCACTTACAGACTTACATTAATCAACATGGCTGAAGAACTACACATCTCTGCATCTACTGATAAAATCGAAAAGTATGAGTCACTAATTCCTCAGGTAGAAGCCTTAATATCTGGTGAGACCGACTTGGTGGCTAATTTGGCCAATATTGCTGCTGCGCTCCGATATGGAATGGATTTTTTCTGGGTTGGCTTTTATATGGTCAAAGAAGACCAGTTAGTATTAGGTCCGTTCCAGGGACCAATTGCCTGCACCCGTATCAATAGAGGTAAAGGGGTCTGTGGTCAGGCATGGGATCAAGCTAAGACCTTCGTAGTATCTGACGTGGATGCGTTTCCAGGGCACATTGCCTGTAGTTCAGATAGCAAGTCTGAGATTGTGGTACCAATTAAGATAAATGGAGCTGTAATCGGAGTGTTGGATGTGGATAGTGATGAACTTAACTCTTTTGATGCAGTGGATCAAAAGTATTTGGAGAGGCTGATGAACAGCCTCTCTGATATATGTTCATAACGACTTTCGAGCAATCAATCTTTGCCCCCAAGATGTTCTACGATTTTTAGCTTTTTCCTTTAATTGTATAAGAAGAAAAGTTAAAGGTCCAAATGCAATTAGAGTTAAGATATTTCTTAGAGTTTTCATTTAATTTTACTTTTTGACCACAAGAGCTCCGGCGATCATGTCGTGCAATGCTTGTTTTTTATCGGTGAACCCTGCCATGATGTATCCAATCATTAGGATCATTTGTGACACAATTTTACCAAGGTTTCTCAATAATGCTTTCCCAAAATCCAATGGCTTTCCATCCAAATCCGTGACTATCAAACCGAGGGCCATCTTGCCAAAAGTTGCCTGAAATTTACTGGCTTCCATAATGGTATAATAAACGATACCGATTATTCCAGCGATTAAAAAGGTAGTGCCCATTGCGCTGAACATTCCAATTACAACTGCAATAGCTTCCCCATCGGACATGGCGTCCATGTTGCCATCCATGGCTGCAAAACTTATTCCCAGCATTCCTAAAACCGGAACAATAATAATGGACTGAACAGCGCCAACAATAAGGCCATCAATAATGTAGGCTACAAACCGGAGCCAGAAACCGGCGTATTTGTTATTTGACATAGTGTTAATGTTAGGTTAAAAATATCAATGAATATACGAAGATTGTACAAAACGAAAAAAGCCGTCATCCATAAGAATGACAGCTTCCAACCAGCTCTGTTTACGCTATTAGTAATAGAAGTGTAATCAAACCAATGACCACAAATCGTAAACACATGTCAAAGGTTTGTTTATATGATATCATAACCAATCACCCTTCGGTAAACGCACGTTTTTTTGAGTGATCGACCTTAAAAGACCGTCAAACGATCGAAGAATGGTTTTCGAAACGCCTTACCTATAGGAATCATGGTGTCCTGAATGAATAATACACTCTGTTCTATCCGATCAATTTTTTGAAGGTTGACGGAAGTTTTGCCGCTCGATCTTCGAATCATATTCCATGATTTCAGATTTTCTGGCGAAATTTAGCGAGTCCCGTTCTTGCTGAAAGCTGTATTCAAGCTCCATGGTGGTTAATTGAGCTGTCAGGTCGTCATTGAATAGACTGTCCTGCAAGGCAAAAGCAGTTTCTAACTTTGACAGAGCTTTAGCTGCTTGTCCAGTTTTCTTGTAAAATTCGTAGAGCTTTTGACTGGCGTCTTTGAGATGTGTTTTTAACCCATTATTTCTGGCAATGAGTTCGCTCTCCAGAAGTAACGCTTCAGCGACTTTCATCCGTTTCTCTTCCATCCCTATGTTTCCAAGTTCTAATAAGGCTGAAGTTTGAATAACCGCTTCATTGCAATCCCGAGCTTTATCAAGGGCTTTCTTTAAATAGTATTTGGCACTATCGTACATTTTCAATTTTGAAAAGGCTTGCCCTACACCGTTAATTGAGTAAGTCGTTCGGCAGTTTCCCACTGATCTTATAAGTTGATAGGACTGCAAATAGTATTTTAGAGCCAGTGAATCATTTCCTTTCTCCAGGTAGGTCAATCCGATGTTTCCCAGTGTTCTGGAAAGGCCCTCTGAATTCTCCATGGTTTCGTCCAGTTCCAGAGCTCTTTGGTAATAGGTCATTGCCCGATCAAAATCTTTTTGATCAAAGTATATAACGCCAATATTATTGAGTGTTTTGGCGGAAGCTGCAATTTGTCCGAGAGCTAGTTTGATGTCCAAAGACTGCTGGTAGTATTCAAGGGATCGGGGAAAATCGCCTTGTTGATTGTAAGTCACTCCTATGTTGTTATAAAGTCCGGCAATTCCCAGACTATCCTTTACTTGTATGAGGAGCGGTAGGGATATCAGATAATACTTCCGGGCACTATCGAGCATTCCTCGGACATGAAAAGACAACCCCAGGTTTTGAAACCCCTTTGCTGTCTGGAAGACTAGACCGGACTTTTTGGATTTAACGATTGCTATTCTTGCCACTTCAGCACCGCTATCGGGTTTAATAAATGCCAGCTCATTGGCTGCTGCATTGTACGCTGCTACTTTGATGGAATCAGCACTAGAGGATTGAGCCAATTGATTGAGGCTGTCCAGGTCGATTTGACCATAGAGACACAAAGTGCCAAGAAGGCTGACTACACAAATGATGATTCTACCGGTGTTCACGGCAGATGAAATTAATGGAATTTTATGGCAATTCCGCTATTACGGTTTTACCACCATAAGAGATGTCATCAATATTCACCTTGATTTTGGCATCAAGCGGTAGGTACAGGTCAATTCTACTTCCAAATCGTATAAACCCGAACTTCTCGCCTTGTTCTACTGGATTGCCTGTTTCTGAATAAAAACAAATTCTGCGTGCTACGGCTCCTGCTACCTGTCGCATCATAATCTCCACTCCTGATTTGAGTTTCAGACCGATGGATGTTCTTTCATTATCTGTACTTGATTTGGGATGCCATGCCACTAGAAACTTACCCGGATGGTACTTGAAATATGATACTTCACCTGCCACCGGACTTCTGTTTACGTGCACATTGAGTGGTGACATAAAAATGGAAACCTGAATACGCTTCTCTTTTAGGTATTCGGTTTCTTCGGTTTCTTCGATGACCACCACCTTCCCGTCAGCAGGAGCGATAATGTATTTATCGTTTTTCTCAACAGGGAATTCAGGGTCCCTGAAAAACCGCACAATTAGGATAAAGAATATGACCGCTGCAACTGCCAGCACAATTTGTATTATCTGTATGGGAATGAGCCAGTACAATCCAGCATAGAGCAGCCCTAAGATTAGTGCTGCTACTGGTATGATCTTTTTTCCTTCTTTGTGAATGTTCATCTTAAAATCCTCCTCTGAATTTGTAGGTTTTGGCTACTTTATCAATAGCCACAATATAGGCAGCAATACGTAAAGATACATTGTACTGCTGTGCGGTATCATATACTTTGTCAAATGCAGTCTTCATGATCCTGTCTGATCGACGATTCACTCGTTCTGCAGTCCATTTATACCCCAATCTGTTCTGCACCCACTCAAAATATGATACGGTTACGCCTCCAGCATTTGCCAAAATATCTGGTACGGCCATTATTCCCTGATCATTGAGTAGCGCATCAGCTTTGGCAGATGTGGGCCCATTCGCACCTTCTACGATAAGCCTTGCCTTGATTTTTGGCGCGTTTTCTTCAGTGATTACATCTTCTACAGCAGCAGGCACCAATACATCTACGTCCAAAAGAAGTAACTCTGCCGGATCAATTTTCTCAGCTCCATCAAAGCCTTCCATTGTGCCGTTATTGTTATTTCGATACTCTATGGCCTTTTGAATGTTGATTCCTTCTTTGTTGTAATAGGCACCACTTAAGTCAGAAACCGAAACGATCGTCACACCACGTTCAGCCAGCAGGCTTGCTGCCCACGAGCCCACATTTCCAAAACCCTGTACTGCACAAGTGGCTTTGAAAGGATTGATCTTCATTTTCTCCATAGCAGCCAGAGCTGAGATCATAACACCACGTCCAGTAGCTTCCGTTCTGCCCAAAGAACCACCTAATACGAGTGGTTTACCCGTAACAACCGCGTTTACCGTCATGCCCTGAGCACGAGAGTAGTGGTCCATTAACCAGGCCATTTCTCTTGGTCCGGTTCCCATATCTGGTGCCGGTATATCTCTATCCGGGCCAAAGATTTCGAGCATGGCCTGAGTGAACGATCGCGTCAGTCGTTCGATTTCGCCAGCAGACATTTGCCTTGGGTTGCATTTGATACCTCCTTTGGCACCACCATATGGAATGTCTACCACTGCACATTTCCAGGTCATCCACGCAGCAAGTGCTTTCACTTCATCAAGGTTCACATCCATATCGTATCGGATTCCACCTTTAGATGGGCCCAGAATGTTGGAGTGAATCACCCGATACCCTTCAAATACTTTGATGGTACCATTGTCCATCGTGATCGGAAGGGAGACAATGACTTGCTTAGTTGGGGATTTCAAAACATTGTAGACTTCATCATCCAGCCCGAGGTGTTGTGCTGCAATGTGAAATCTTGACATCATTGACTCGAAAGGATTTCCTTTATCCTTAATAGGAGCCGGTTCAATGTAAGCCATGCTTATTTAATGATTAAATAGGGTTATTGTTTATTTGGCAGCAAAACTAGCTCTTTCCAGTTACTAACACAGCTAGTTAGTACTCTTTTAGTCAATCTATTACGTTTTCGAATATCGCCATAAGAAGTTGCAAGACTTAGCCTTTTCTTTTAAAACAATTTCAAGAAAACCACTACAAATGGAACGGCGAGAATCAGGCTATCAAACCTGTCGAGGAATCCACCATGTCCGGGGATTGAAGTTCCGGAATCTTTAATCTGCATCGTCCGCTTAAACATGGACTCCACCAAATCGCCGTAGGTGCCTGCTATGACCACTATCATCGCTACGCACATCCACTGCCATTGTGCCAAACCTGTAGAATACCTGCTGATTAGAATGGAAAAAGCAACTGCTGTGATTGCTCCGCCAATGGCTCCTTCCCAGGATTTTTTGGGAGAATGACGTTCGAATAGTTTACGCCTTCCAAAGCGTATTCCTGAGAAATAAGCTCCCGTATCGCTGGCCCATATGATGAGCATTAGACCAAGTAGTATTTCAAAGCTGTAAAACCCATGGTAATGCACCACCACATTCATCAGAGCGAATGGTAATGCCACATAGGTTAGGCCCAGGTAGAAAAGTGCAATGTTAAGAAATGGGTTGTTGTCATTCTTCTTATAGAGTTTGATCAAAAAGATGAGTGACGCCACCGGGAAAATGGCGAAATAGTACTTTGGGTCAAGGCTTCCTCTTGAGACGAAAAAGGAAAGCACAAAAAGTGCACAACCTATTGCCGTGCCTAATAACCGAATGGGAAGGTAGTTCTGGAATTTGATCAAGCGGTAAAACTCCCATTGCGCGAGCATGGAGATCGTCAGGAATACGATAAAATAACTCCATTCACCTACGATCAGCGATGAGATGATTATGGCAGCTCCGGCTGCAGCTGAGATGATCCGCTGGTATAATTCTGAGAATCTATTCAAATTGGATTTCGTCGTTTATTAATTTAATTGCTTTGATCACATGATCAGGGGCTACAAGCACTTCAAAGTGACCGAACTGATACGCGGAGTCTTTCTTGTTCAAAAGGACAGGATTCATATCATTATCAGCGAGTACCGCCTTGACGATCTCCGCTCGATATTCCATTTGATCACGATACACACTCTGCCAATCACGCATCTTCGGTCCGTGTGAAGTAATTTCTGAATAAATATAGTAAAGCCGAACCTCCAATAAAAAATATTAAGATGACATAGGCAGGAGGCGAGGTGTCAGCATCTGTAGGATCAAACTCTAAAATATTTAACTGTGACAGATAAAGTAGTATTAGCGTAAGTCCGTTATTAATAAAATGGCCAAGAATGGCCAAGGTTAAATTGCCTGACCAGTAGTACAGGTATCCAAACAATGCACCAAGTAGGATTCTGGGAATTACTCCATAAAATTGAAAATGGAATACACCGAAAATGAATGCTGAAAGCCAGATCGCTACGTGATGGTTGTTGAATGCTTTGGCGAATAAATTTTGGATTAATCCTCTGAACAGTAGTTCTTCTCCTACTGCTGGAATAATGGCTATCACCACAAGAGCTACCAGAAATTGGTCAAACCGCGCAAAAGAGGTGAGGTACTCCGTTAACTCTTCCAGTTGTAATTCCTTTTCCTGAGCCCAGTTTTCAAACCAGGAGAGAAACTCTGGCAATTGTATTGATTGGTTCCACTCGATGATGATGCTATTGGCAATCATAAAGCACAGCATGATGAGCATCGTCATGAAAACGGGGCGAAGCGGACTTTCTATTTTCGTGACAAAGTCATTTAGGTTAAGTTTTAAATTGGTGTAAATGAAGAAAATTGGTGTAGCGATGAACATGCCGACGGATGTGATTCCCTGCATAAGCATGATGGCTCCACGTGCATCTTCTGAGTCCGATGGATTCATTAGAACCCTGGCAAATTCAGCCATATCATAACCATAAACCACACCTACTAACAGCTGAGAGATAAGGGTAAATGCAAACAATGCCGCAATCACATAACCAATAAGTATCAATAGTAGAATCCAGGGGGCCATACTGTTTTGTCCTCCCTTGGCATTTCTCAGGATATTCTGCATAATTGGCCTAAATTTACGCCAAAATTAAAGATTAGGCTGTGGTCAAAATAGGAAACTTGGAAATTGCGGAATTCCCGTTGCTTTTAGCACCCATGGAGGATGTTAGCGATCCGCCGTTTCGGGCAGTGTGCAAGGAGAATGGAGCGGACATGATGTATACCGAATTTATCTCATCAGAAGGGTTGATTCGTGATGCTGCCAAGAGTGTGGAGAAGTTGGATATCTATGATTACGAGCGCCCTATTGGGATTCAGATTTTCGGAGATAAGATTGAGTCCATGCGCCAGGCGGCTGCTATTGCAGAGGAGGCTAATCCTGAGTTGATTGATATTAATTACGGATGCCCTGTAAAGAAAGTAGCCTGTAAAGGAGCAGGAGCTGGCATTCTGCTGGACATACCAAAAATGCAGGAGATGACCGCTGAGATTGTAAAGGCGGTGAATAAACCGGTCACGGTCAAAACAAGGCTCGGTTGGGATGATAGCACTATTCGTATTGTTGAAGTGGCCAAGAGACTTCAGGATGTGGGTGTTCAAGCCTTGACAATCCATGGACGCACCAGAAAGCAGATGTACAAAGGTGTGGCTGACTGGACCAAAATTGCAGAAGTCAAAAATCACCCAGACATTCATATCCCGATTTTTGGAAACGGCGATATCGATAGTCCAGAGAAAGCAGTCGAATACAAAGCTAAATACGGCATAGATGGCATTATGATTGGTCGCGCTGCGATTGGCTATCCGTGGATATTCAATGAGATCAAACATTACATGGCCACCGGAGAGCACTTGCCAAAACCAACACTGGAGGAGCGTGTTCGTGTGGCCAAAAAGCATCTCGAATTCTCTGTGGAATGGAAAGGCGAACTCAAGGGAATTTTTGAAATGCGAAGACATTATACGAATTACTTTAGAGGGATTCCAAACTTCAAGCCTTTCAGAACACAACTGGTAGAGTTAGAATCTTATGAAGAACTACAAACAATTTTGGACGAAGTTGCTTCTGTATTCTCTGAAGTTGAATTCGTTGCATAACATACCTTAATGACCCAAAACATACCCCTTAAGGCCTGGGGCCTGCTACTTACCCTTTCACTCATATGGGGTAGTTCGTTTATTCTGATCAAAAAGGGTCTTTTGGGACTAGACCCAATGGAGGTTGGGGCAATTAGGATATTGTCCGCCTCGTTGTTCATGCTACCTTTTGGAATCAGAAACTTTAACAAGGTCCGACGAGAACACATCAGGTATTTGATCTCAGTAGGCTTTGTAGGAAGTTTTATTCCTGCCTTTCTTTTTGCCATTGCTCAGACAAGATTGGAGAGTTCCATCACAGGGGTTTTAAATGCTTTAACACCCATATTTGCTATTTTAATTGGGTTGATCTTTTATGGTCAAAAGCAACGTCCTCAGGTTTTTATCGGGGTGCTTATCGGTTTCATTGGCACGACCATCCTTGTTTTTGCGGGATCTGGAGGAGACGTGTCCAACTTCAATTTTTATGCCCTTTTTGTGGTGGCGGCCACCGTGATGTATGCACTAAACACCAATTTGATCAAATACCACTTATCAGGTCTGAATGCACTGACTATCACCAGTATCTCACTCACCATAGTCGGGCCACTTGCGGCGATTCAGTTGTTTGGGTTTACGGAGTTTGCACACAAATTGATGAATGTGGAAGGCACTCTGTTAGCTACTTCGTTTATTCTTATTCTGGGTATCATCGGAACAGCCATTGCTTTATTGATTTTTAATCGGTTGGTAAGTCTGACCGATCCCGTATTTACCACATCAGTTACTTACATCATTCCTGTGGTAGCCATCTGCTGGGGACTAGTTGATAATGAAGTGTTGCTGCTGACTCACGTCGTAGGGATAGTAGGTATTTTGGTAGGAGTTTACATTACCAATACAGCCCGGAAGAAATAAAAAAAGCGCCATTCGAAAGAAAGGCGCTTTAGTTAGGTTGGTAATTTTTTATTTCTAATAACTCTCCTGATGGAGTTTTTCAAAGTCAAATTCTTTTAAGAAATTTTGAGCCTGATGCAGGTTTTGGAATTCGAATAATTTCGTTTCTCCATTGGTGCCATGTATTTCGATTTTTATCATGTCCAACCTGTTATCATGAGATAAAGGATCAGAAATCAATTTTCCTGTTGACAGGTCGCGCTCCTTATCTACATTGGTAGTCAGGTTCATGGTTTTACGCTTGACTCGGCCACAGTAAGAACATTTGTATTCTTTCAGGATTTCACCATCCTGATTATCAGTTGGCTGCTTGAGAATTTCTTCTTTTTGTAGTTTCAATGTTTGGAATCCACATCTGTCACACTCATGCGCAGCCAGGTGACCCTTGTATTTCTCAATTTTGGTCTCGCCAGTAGCTTCGTCTATCCATACATCATAATCCACTGAAAAGGCGTCTTCCTCAGCCTGCATTCCTTCATCTAGATATGCATCCTCCTCGTCTTCGCTTAACAGCTTCATGGTATTCCCATTAGAAGGGTTAATCCGTGGAGTGTATCTAAGCTTTTTCAGCTTTTTATCCAAAGGACCTGGATAATAATACTTGAAGATCAAATAAGCGATGTATCCATGCAATGTACCGAAGCACAATCCAATAAATACTCTAATGAATACCCAGATTAGACTTAAAGAAATCGTTTCCTGATAGGCTGTATTCACTATAAACACGATGCCAGCAGCGATTACATAATTTGCATTCAGGTAGGTTTTAATTTCCTTCTCATTAGCCAAATCAAATTTGGCCTTGTGGGAACCTGCAGCGGCATATCTTATCCAATAAGACACAACCATAATTACTGTAAGGGCGGCAGCACCGAGAAATAGATACCACATGGCTTCATGCCAGATGTCTAGAAAAGCTAAATATGCACTGTTCTCTTCCATAAGTTTTGTTAATAAGCTTAATAATTATTTCTCGTATTTGGCTAAAATAAGCTTATTTATGCAACATCAAAGAATTTAAAGGGATCAAAGTTGCACAATGGCTCAGTAATGTGGGGTAGTTTGGAAAAGCTTTAGTGGCTACTTCATCTCCTGAGCCAGCAATGTAGGGATATCCATTGTTGGTGCTTGAATGGAGTCATTTTCGAAGTAAAAAGTCGTTTGAGCAATGTCTTTCAACCGGTTAAGATGTGGTTTAGCAGCTTTTTCAGCTTCCATGAGAAATGCGAAGAAGCTTAAGATTAATAACAGTGAGATGACTTTACTCTTTTTCATAACCAGTTAGTAGATGCAGTGCTTACTTTATTAGTTGCATACATCATAAAAAAGTTACAGTTTGATTGAAGGAAAGTTACATTCTTACTGAAATACTTTAGTAGGAACCTCAAAAACCGAGAATAATTGTTTTTCTTTAATTGTAAAGCGAATTACTGAATATGGCCAAATCTACATCGACTAAAAGGCTCACTAAATCACAAACTTCCAACACGCTACTCGTAGAGATTGCCTGGGAAGTGTTGAATCAGGTGGGAGGTATTTATACAGTTATCCGATCCAAAGTACCCACTGTTGTACCGAAATGGGGGAGTCACTATTGTTTGTTGGGACCTTATATGCCAGGAAATGTAGCCGCCGAATTTGAGCCAATCGATGTTTCACCCAATGATCCCTATGGTCGTGCAGTACAGAAAATGCGGGATGCGGGTTATGTGGTGCATTATGGTGTTTGGTTGGTTTCAGGACGACCAAAAGCTGTTCTTTTTGATCTTGGCAGTGTGATGCACCGGCTTGGTGATATCAAGTATTTGCTTTGGGAGCATCACGGTATTTCTACCCCTAGTGATGATCACTTGCTCAATGATGTACTTGCTTTTGGTGAAATGGTGAAGATCTTTCTCACAGAGCTCGCAGAGAGCAACAAAGACCAAAAGAACATTCTTGCGCATTTTCATGAATGGATGTCTGCCACAGGCTTGCCAGGGTTGAGACGCGAACAGGTTAAAGTGAAAACGATTTTCACAACGCATGCTACGTTGCTGGGTCGTTACCTGGCCATGAACGATCCACAGTTCTACGATCATCTGTCATTTATGGACTGGCAGAAGGAAGCCCGCCATTTCAATATTGAGTCAAATGTCATGATTGAGCGAGCTGCAGCTCATGGCGCGCACATATTTAGTACAGTGAGTGAAGTGACTGCAGCAGAATGCCGTCAATTACTTGGGAGAAACCCAGATGTCATTCTGCCAAATGGAATCAACAACCAGCGCTTTGAAGCACTGCATGAGTTTCAAAACCTGCATTTAGAAAACAAGAATAAAATTCACTCATTTACCATGTCTCATTTCTTTTCGAATTATACATTCGATTTGGACAAGACATTGTACTTCTTCACTTCTGGCCGATACGAATACCTTAATAAAGGTTATGATCTGACACTGGAAGCACTAGCTCGGCTGAATCACCGATTGCAAACTGAAAAATCCGACATTACAGTGGTCATGTTTTTTATCACCAAAAGGCCATACTATAGCATCAATCCGGAGATTCTTCAGAGCAGAGCATTGTTGGAAGAGTTTCGTCATACCATTGGTGCCATACAAAAGCAGGTGAGCGAGCGGCTGCTCTTCGATGCGGTAAATCATAAGGATACCAAGCTGCCTGAGCTCAACAAGTTTGTGGATGATTACTGGAAGCTACGGTTTAGAAGGACGTTACAGAGCTGGAAAAATGATACGCTACCACCAGTGATTACGCACAATCTGCATGATGATTCTTCTGATGAGATCTTAAATTTCCTTCGTACAAGCAACCTGATCAATAACAAAAATGATCGCGTGAAGGTGGTGTACCATCCGGATTTCATTAATTACACCAACCCACTGTTTGCCATGGAGTATGGGCAATTCGTGAGAGGATGTCACCTTGGTGTGTTTCCAAGTTACTATGAGCCATGGGGGTATACTCCACTGGAGTGTATTGCATCAGGTGTTCCGACGATCACGAGTGATCTGGCAGGTTTTGGAGATTATGTGCAGGACAATGTACCCGACCATGATCGTCGAGGAATTTACCTGATTAAGAGAAATCAAAAATCTTTTGATGAAGCCGCCGGGCAGCTGGCAAACAAGATGTATAACTACGTGCGACTAAGCAGGCGCGACCGAATTGATCTGCGAAACCGTACAGAAAGCTCTTCTACTTTATTTGATTGGAGTAATCTGGTTAGGTACTACGAGCAGGCGTATAAGCAGGCTCTTGACATGGAGGACTAATTCGGTTTGTAGGTATTCCACCACTGATTGGAAGGCAATTGCTCCTGCTGAAGACTGAAGGCTTTGCCAACCTCTGGAGTTATCAAATTCACATTTTCCAATGCTGCTGCCTGAGCCACCCGGTCTGCCGGATCATACCACTCATGCGGAGCTAGTGAGAATCCGCCCCAGTGGATAGGCATCATTTTCTTAGCCTTGATATCTATGGCCGCCTTCACCGTTTGTTCGGGCATCATGTGGATGTTTGCCCATTTGTCATTGTATTGTCCACATTCCATAAAGGCGAAATCAACGGGTCCCATCCGCTCACCTATTTCCTTAAAATGTGGTCCATAACCACTATCACCACTAAAGTAGATTTTGTTGGAGTGCCCTTCAATAACCCATGATGCCCACAGGGTTTTGTTGCGATCGCTCGTGCCCCGTCCTGAGAAATGCCTGGCTGGTGTAGCCGTAAACTTAAAATGTACCATCTCAGCCGAATCCCACCAGTCCAGTTCTGTGATTTTAGACTCAGGAACGCCCCAGGCTTTTAAGTGTGATCCCAATCCAAGGGGTGTGTAAAAATGTCCAACCTGATCTTTGATGCGTTTGATCGTGTAATAATCCAAATGGTCATAGTGGTCATGGGAGAAAATGACAGCATCTAGTTTTCCGAGGTTACTTAGATCAAATGGTGGTTTGTTTTTGAATCGTTGACCGAAAAACGATACTGGCGAAGAGTGCGGTCCTAACATTGGGTCCATGAAGATTCGCTTACCCTCCATTTCCAATAGAATCGCAGAATGCCCATACCAGGTGACCACTACGTTGGAGTCGGTAGGTGCTGGTTTTTCGTCACCAAAATATGTTTCGAATGCTTTTTTAGGAGAGGTGTTTTTAGCGGAGATTGATTCTTTGAGTGCAGCCCACATGTTGGAGAAACTCATGTCCTGCTTCGTTTCAATCAGGTTAACGAATTCTAAATCGCCATAATTTGGGGATTCACTGATTTTGGAAAGGTGTTCTCCGCTTGGTTTAGCACCAAACTGTGGAGCAAATTTTATGAATGCCATAATAGAAATGGTGAAGAGGATGATTATTGCGAGAATACTAACGGCGATTTTCGCGATTCGGCTTTTTAGTAGGGCCATAAGTTTTATTGATGTGCTTATCACTCCTACGTTCCTAATCTATCAAATGATTTGAAAAATTAGAGTAATGTACGTTGATCAGATACTATAGACGAATGAAGGCTGCCTATATTTTAATTGGTGCTAGAAATGTAATCTAGTGATTTTGTGTTGAACTTGAATTCTTGTGCTAGCGCACGCGTTTCGCTGTTCTTGAGCAATTACCTAATATTTAAATTTTCTATCTACCCATTATATGCTATGAGGCATTGTAGCTATCTTTCTTAGATGAGTCGTAAATACAAGTTTCACAATCCCGAAGGTCTATTCTTTGTAAGTTTTGCTACGGTTAATTGGATCGATGTATTTGTAAGGGATGAGTTCAATATGGTATTAATCGATAGTTTAAACTATTGCCGTAAGAATCTCGGTATGGAGGTTTTTTGTTACTGTATAATGCCGAGTCATGTGCATTTGATTTTCAGGGCCAAAGACAACAATCCCTCTCATCTTCTAGGCCGCTACAAAGAATATACTTCAAAAGCTTTGGTGAAAGCGATAGCTGAGAATCCTCAAGAGAGTCGTAAAGAATGGCTACTTTGGATGTTTGAACGAGCAGCTTCTAAATCCAGCAATGTGAAAGGAAAACAATTTTGGCAGCATCACAATAAACCAATAGAACTGTGGAGCAGTCATGTTATAGATCAGAAGTTGGCTTACGTACATCAAAATCCCGTTGATGCAGGTTTTGTAAATGAATCGGAACATTGGAAATACAGTAGTGCGGTTGACTACAGTGGAGGGAAAGGATTGTTAGAGATAGACTTTATTGATTGACGATGGTGAAATATGGAGCACACGCGACACGCGTGCGCCAGCTCTGGGTCTGTTCTTTAAACTATTCCGTCCAGCTCATTGGGTATTTGTCATCAACGAACTCCAGACCCTCTTCTGTGACGTAGATGGGTCCGAACGTATCGAGCATTACTGCCAACTCTTCTGTTTCTTTTGCACCAATACTTTTCTCAACCGTTCCTGGATGTGGCCCGTGCGGCAACCCACCGGGATGAAGCGTAAACGATCCCCGATCGATTCCTTTTCGACTCATAAAGTTGCCTTCTACATAGTAGAGCACTTCGTCACTGTCAATGTTGGAGTGGTTGTAAGGAGCTGGTATCGCCTTTGGATGATAATCAAACAAACGCGGGACAAACGAACAAATCACATACCCATGCGCCTGGAAGGTCTGGTGAACGGGAGGCGGCTGGTGGATGCGCCCGGTTATTGGTTCGAAATCATGAATAGAAAGAGCATAAGGGTACAAATAACCATCCCAGCCTACCACATCAAAAGGCGACTGGTCGTACTCATACTGGTGGAGCATGCCTCCTTTCTTGATTTGCATTTTGAAGCTGCCTCGGTCTGATTCCGTGACCAGGTCCGATGGTGGGCGGATGTCTCGTTCGCAATATGGTGAGTGCTCCAGCAACTGACCCAGTTCATTGCGGTAACGCTTTACTGTCTCCACAGGTGCAGCAGATTCGATGATTAGCAGTCTTAAAGGTCCTTCGTCCCATTCAAACTTGTAAATGGTCGTTCGTGGGATCACCACGTAATCGCCTTGTTTAACTCTAAGTTTTCCAAACTGTGAATACAGCCAGCCATTCCCATCATGGATGAACACTACCTCATCGCCTTCCGCATTTTTGTAATAGTAGTCCATGCTTCGGCTCGATGGATTGCATAGTGCCATGCTCACATCCTTGTTCATCAACAACACTTTTCTGGCGCCCAGGTAATCTTCACCTGTTGTTCCCACACCATTTGTATTGAGGTGCGTTTGTTTTAACCCATACTCATGGGCGATTTTCGCTGCATAGGGTACCGGTTCACCAATCCCTTTGATTCGCGTAGGTGGGGTAATGTGATACAGGTTCGAATAAATGCCAGAAAACCCTTTAGAAGAGACCAGCTCTTCTGCATACAGACTTCCATCTGGTTGCCGAAATTGAGTGTGTCGCTTAGGGGGGATTTCTCCAAGTCGATGATAATAGGTCATGTCGTTTTGGGGTTATTCTTAGTTGTCAGGTTGAGATGCTGAACATGTTTCAGCATCTATTTCTACCTGACACTAAGCGTTAATTGCTTTCTGCCAGTCTGTTGGCTTCATCCATCAAGGTCAAAGCTTTCTGAAAAATCTCATTCTGCTCGTTGAAGATCGGATAGAATCCGTCGTTGCTCCAGATATTTCTGGCAATGAATGCTTTTAAATAAGTTTTTAATAACGTTTTACTTTTCTTGTACTGATCTTGATTGAAAGTCACTTTGTTTTGTTCGCCTACAGCGATAAGGCCTTCCAGAATTTGGTCATTAACCTTGAAGTTGTCAATGAACTGCTGAAGCGACATTTTTTCCAAATCATCTCGATGCTCGTCTGCATAAATCAAGCTGTATTCTGCCACAGAGTTTGAATTGAACAAGCGCGTCATATAAGACGAGTTTTCAATAGTATCCAAGGCGACAAAGTAGTCTGGCATGATACCGCCACCACCATAGACCTCACGGCCATTATCGGTTTTAAATATTAGGCTATCGTTTACCTTAATACTGTCTGCGGAATACACTTCACCGCTCTGGAAGCGTTCATAAAACTCCATGTGATAATCTTCTAACGACCCTTCATAAGGCTTTTGAATGCACCGACCACTTGGCGTGTAATACCTGGAAATGGTCAACCTCATCGCTGATCCATCATTTAATGAAATAGGCATCTGTACCAGTCCTTTACCAAATGACCGACGACCAACGATCAATGCCCGGTCATGATCCTGAAGTGCACCTGAAACGATCTCAGAAGCTGAGGCAGATCCCTCATCCAGTAACACAATCACTGGACCTTTTTCAAAGTCGCCACTACGTTCGGAGAAGTACTGTGAGTTGTGGCGTGAGTCTTTTCCTTTCGTGTAAACGATCATTTGGTTTCCAGCCAACAACTCATCCACCATTTTCACTGCTGGATCCATGTAGCCGCCAGGGTTTCCGGAAAGGTCAAGAATGAGACGCTTCATACCAGCCTTGTTGAGTTTGTTTAGTGCTTCTTTGAACTCCATGTACGTGGTAGCCGCAAAACGGCTCACTTTGATGTAGCCAATTTCATCGTCTACCATGTATGAGACATCCACCGAATATTGTGGAATCACATCTCTGGTGATGGTGTATTCTAGCAGTTCTCTGGTTCCCTTTCGTTTGATTTCGATGGTGACCTCAGAACCCTTTTCTCCTCGTAGTGCTTTTACGACATCCTGGTTAGTGATGCCTACTCCTGCAAAATTCTCACCTTCTACTTTAATGATTTGGTCGCCCGGCATGATTCCCAGCTTTTCAGAAGGACCACCGCTCAGCGGAGTAACAACGCTAATCGTGTCTTTGAAAATATTGAATTCAACACCAATCCCTTCGAAGTTGCCTTCAAGCTGAGCTTGAGAGATTTTTAAATCCTCTGCTGGGATATAGACCGAGTGTGGGTCCAGTTTGGTGAGCATTTCTTCAATGGCATTATCGACCAGTTCGTCGGTATTTACATCATCCACGTAATCATTCTGAATATGAGAAATCACCTGCCTAAACTTGTAAATACTTTGGTAAAGACCTTCGGAATTGTCTCCCGCTCCATCGGCCATACTGGCCCCAATGAATATACCAATTGCTATGGCCGCTGCTATGAATAGCGGAAGCCTGATCGCACTCTTTGAATTCTTTGTCTCGCTCACCGTTCTTATCTTTAAATCTTAAATTTAGTCCCTTTATGGTCATTTGTTAACGAGTAGGAGATGAAAAACGTTTCTGATCAAAATCACACTGGAACTTTACCGTCATATTGGTATCTTTGAAGATCATGCGGGTGTTTGACTTGACCATACGATCCCTGGTAGATGAAAACTACATCTACGCACGTGCTCTGAGCTACCTCGGGGTGGAATTCTACCTGCACCCAGATAGAAGACTAAAGGAGATTTGTGCGGAACGTGGGTTGACCAAAAGTCAGGTATTGAATGCCTTCTACTTGTTTGACCGGTCTCATCGATTCTCTTTTCAGGAGTTAAAGAAATATCCTCTGGAAATTGTGGTAGAGTATTTGAAACATACCCACCACACATTTATCAAGCACCGACTGCCATACATTGCGCGATTGGTTAATCAATATCCAGATCAGGACGATTTGAAGTTAATCTTTCCGGAATTCATTGAGGAGTTTATCAATCATATTTACGAAGAAGAGGATACCATATTCTCTTATATAGGGACACTCCTCGATTTCCAAAAAGGGAAGTATGTAAATCCGCAGTTTTTCCAATTGCAGTATGCTGATCTATGCCTGAAATCAATACACAAAGAGCACAAGGAGGAGGACGAGTTAGCGGGGATCCGCGCGCTGGTAGAAGAATCTCAGGCCACAGATCTGCACCGTCAGGTGATTGCCAAAGAGATCAAGGCATTTGACCGGGAGATGTGGTATCATGCGGAGATCGAGAACAAAATCTTATTTCCCAAGGCCGTAGCGTTAGAAGCTGTGGTGAAGGAAAAAATCAACAACCTTTCTAAACTGAATTAATGCCGCGAATACTGGCCATTGATTATGGAGCAAAGCGAACGGGCCTTGCGGTGACTGACCCTTTGGGCATGATCGCCTCACCGATGGAAACGGTGCGCTCTCACGATCTGTTTGATTTTCTGAAATCGTACTTCGAAAAAGAGGATGTTTCGGAAGTGGTGATTGGCATGCCAAAAAATACCGATGGCACGCCGACCAATGCCACGCCGCTGGTGGAGGCAGCAGTGAATCGATTTCGCAAACTATTTCCCAACAAGAAACTATTTTTGCACGATGAACGGTTTACTTCCAAAATGGCTCTGGACGCAATGATTGCCGGAGGCATGAAAAAGAAGGATCGCCAGAATAAAGGAAACATTGACAAAGTCAGTGCAGCCATCATTTTACAATCTTATTTAGAAGCAAGAATATGATTTATCCAATTGTGCTCTTTGGAGACCCGGTTTTGAAGAAGAAAGCGACAGATATTCCAGAAGGAGAAGATATCAAAGAGCTGGTACAGGATATGTTTGATACCATGTATGCGGCGTCTGGTGTGGGACTGGCAGCACCTCAGATCGGTAAGTCTGTCCGACTATTTGTGGTGGATGACCACCCGATGATGGAAGATGGTGAGACGGGAATCAAAAAAGCATTTATCAATCCAGAGATCCTCGAAGAAGATGGCGAAGACTGGGCGTTTGAAGAAGGATGTCTGAGTATCCCCGGCATTCGTGCTGATGTAGACCGACCAGAAATTGTCAAGATCAGGTATTTTGATGAGGACTGGAATGAGCATGTAGAGGAGTTTGATGACATCCATGCACGTGTGATCCAGCATGAATTTGACCACATAGAAGGTGTGTTGTTTACGGATTACCTGACGCCATTCAAAAAGCGATTGCTGAAAGGCAAGCTGGCCAATATCAGCAAAGGCAAAGTAGATGCAGACTACCGCGTGAAAGTGCCTAAGAAATGATTCCAGAGCTGCAAATAGCGCTCATCCAATCGGAACTTCACTGGGAAAAGGTAGATGCCAACCTGGCGATGTTTGAGGAAAAAATCTGGACCATCAAGGATCCGGTGGATTTGATAGTGCTTCCGGAGATGTTTACCACGGGCTTTTCCATGGAACCACAGCAATTGGGGGAGGTACACAAGACCAGAACCTTTAAATGGATGCAACAGCAGGCAGCTCAGACCAAAGCCGTGATCATGGGTTCGATCATCGCTAAAGAAGGACCGAATTATTACAATCGACTCTATGCGGTTCACCCGAATGGCAGCTTCCAGCACTATGATAAGAAGCATCTCTTTGGGCTTGCTGGAGAAGATAAAGACTATTCTGCGGGCAGCCAGCGTGTCATTGTTGACGTGAAAGGGTGGAAGATTTTCCCGCTCGTTTGCTATGATCTACGATTTCCAGTTTGGGCGCGCTCTCAGAAAAATGCTGACGATTTGTATGAATACGATGCGCTGATTTATGTAGCGAATTGGCCAGAGCCGAGGGTCAATGCGTGGGACACACTCCTTGCTGCGAGAGCGATTGAGAATACGGCTTATTGTGTGGGAGTAAATCGGATAGGTCAGGATGGAGTAGGAGCTAATTATGTTGGGCACTCTGCAGTCTATGATTACAAAGGGAAACCGATGGCTTTTTCTGATAAAGAGGAAATTCTAATCACCACAATCACCAAAGAAGACCTGTTGAGTTTCCGAGAACGCTTTCCTTTTCAGGCGGATGCGGATGGGTTTGAGCTATCTTAACTCGATTGTCTAATTGAATCAATTCAATGTTTTTCATGTTTTTATAATAACGTTAATTGAATGCCAATTTGATTACACAATAAAAATTGAAGAAAAAGTGAAACCACATGAAGAATTGCTTGCGGAACTAATTCATCTTAATGAAGAAGGGACTCGTAGACTTAGGATCATGCAGAATATTCAGGTTGTATTTATTCCTACCATGGTTATTCTCATGGCTGTGTCACTAGTAGGTTTGGCATTTCTAGCAAACTCCATTGGTCTCTTCTAAAAGCATTTTAGCTAATTCTTAAGGTAGTTTGCTATTTCTTGAGGGGTGTTAAAACTCTTTATTCAAATATTCATGAGAATTGCATCCAGTTCTCGACTATCAACCACCTTCCCCTGATGACGAACCATAATCAACACGTCACTCCCCGAATCGCTTCAAAGAGTATTGTTAAATTATACTATCCCATGCGATTATAGGGGAGTCTATTGGTAGGAAGTCAATAGATTCATGGTTTTAGCGCATCCAATAACTCACTTTTATCAATCACCTTCCCCTGATGACGAACCATAAATGGTTTGATGCATTTGATTTCATCAAGTGCCAGTAAGGTCACATTCTGGTGCCGAATGGTTTGATTTAGCAGTCCCATTGCTTTTCCCAAAGAAGCATCAGGATCTCCAGCCGCTACAATAATCAGTTGATCTCCTTTAGTGAGGTCCGAAGCATAGCTCAGAGATACCG
>JAMWZA010000075.1 GCA_024305105.1 Marinoscillum sp. | reverse complement strand
TTTTTCTTACGATTTACTTTCATTTAATAAAGAACTAAAATCGAGATTCAAATATATAAATGGTCATGAACGACTTGGAGTTTTAGTATCCTTTCAGTCAAATCCTCAAATAAACCTGGTAGAAATTGACACCTCTGACAACCGATTTGTTTCAACATTAATATTTAAAGAATTAAATATTAAACAGGATGAATTCTTCGACACCCTATTTAATGATCTCGCTAAAACTGGTGGGAAATGGAATAAAGATTTTTTACGAAATAACTGTATATCAGACACCATAAGACATCCAAAAAACATTACGAATGAAGAGAGTCTGGATGAGAAAGAACGTGCAAATATCACTAAATCTCGCATAGCAAAAACACTGATCAAGGTACTGTACTAGTGAAAAAATCATGATTCGAAAATATCGATATGGAGAAGTGAGAATTTATTTCAGAACCTTAATGATCCGTCTCTCTGTAAATCTCGATTGTTTCATTTTGACAGTCAGTTTACTAATTTGTTCATTTTTAAACTGTCCTATTTTCGGGAAAGGCTACATTTTGAATCGCTCTATCACCAAGTCTCATGCGCTGAAGGTTATAATATTGAAATCATGTAACTCTCTCCCATAATTCTGTAAATCCTTCCTTTTCAGTTTTCGTATATTTGTTAGGTTGAAAAAGGTTATATCCATATCGCTTGCACTCGTGATGCTTACAAGTCATCTGGGTTTTGCCGTAGGAACTCACTTCTGTGGGGGACTTGCTGTAGAAGCCAAATTGATGATTGGACATGAGCATCTGGATTGTGGAATGGCTGACATGGATAAAAAATGTGAAGGCAAGTCCGACGGAAAAACCTATCTGGATAAAATGCCTTGTTGCGAGAATGAATACCTCAGCATAGAAGTTGAGGATGAGTTTAAACCAACTTTAGAGCAAAGTACACTGAATTTCGAGTTTGTTGCGGCATTTGTTGTCTCATATCTTGGTGTCTTTTCAGTAGATGAGGTAAATCCACAATACACGGAGTACGACCCACCTCTGGTCACAGAGGACATATCAACACTTCACCAGGTTTTCATTATATAATACGCATAGTATGTTCTGACAAGTTTGTCAGGCGGGGTATATCAATGCCCATTTTGGACTGATGTTTCAGTTTCAACTCAAAACATATTATGCTCAATCGAATCATAAAA
Source organism: Marinoscillum sp. (assembly GCA_024305105.1). GTDB lineage: Bacteria > Bacteroidota > Bacteroidia > Cytophagales > Cyclobacteriaceae > Marinoscillum. The sequence goes on along the minus strand of JAMWZA010000075.1, from coordinate 23,579 downwards.
TACTTTTTGGAAAACAGGCTGGTAACTGTTCTAATTCTCATTGGCTTCATTGCCTGGGGAATTGTGACAGCACCGTTCGGATGGAAAGTCGGCTCATTACCTTCTGATCCTGTGCCTGTGGATGCCATTCCCGATATCGGGGAGAATCAACAGATTGTATTCACTCAATGGCAAGGACGGTCACCTCAGGATATTGAAGATCAGATCTCTTATCCAATGACTACCTATCTTTTAGGTATCCCGGGTGTTAAATCAATCCGAAGCTCATCCATCTTCGGCTTTTCCAGTATCTACATCATCTTCAATGAAGACATTGAATTTTACTGGAGTCGATCTCGAATTCTGGAAAAACTCAATTCCATTCCATCTGGCCTATTGCCGGATGAAGTTCAACCTACCCTAGGCCCAGACGCGACAGCACTTGGACAGGTGTATTGGTACACCATAGAAGGAAGAGATAAGAGTGGAAATCCTACAGGAGGGTGGGACTTAGATGAGATCCGCACCGTTCAGGATTTCTATGTGAAGTATGGATTGAATGCTACCGAAGGAGTTTCAGAAGTAGCTTCAATTGGTGGATTTGTTCAGGAATACCAGATTGATGTAAATCCGGATGCGCTGTTAGCCTATAACATCCCGCTGCATCGAGTCATGACGGCTGTCAAGCAATCCAATAAGGACGTTGGTGCTAAAACCATTGAAATCAATCAGGCCGAATACCTGGTCAGAGGGTTGGGCTACATCAAGTCAGTTGAGGATTTGGAGAAAGCAGTTGTTGCTGTTCAAGACAATGTACCTGTCCGGGTTATGGACATTGGTCGTGTATCACTTGGCCCGGCTACTCGAAGAGGATTACTAGATAAAGACGGAGCTGAAGTAGTAGGTGGAGTGGTAGTCGCCAGATATGGTGCAAATCCACTGGAGGTCATCAACAATGTCAAGGACAAGATTAAGGAGATCGCTCCAGGACTTCCAAAGAAAACACTAGCCAATGGGACAGAGAGCCAGTTGACTATTGTGCCTTTCTATGATCGATCCCAATTAATTTATGAAACACTGGGAACACTTGAAGAGGCACTTTCATTGGAAATCCTGATTTCCATTTTGGTAGTAATCGTCATGGTGTACAATCTCAGAGCCTCATTTCTGATTTCAAGTATTTTACCCATCTCGGTGCTCATGGTGTTCATTGCCATGCGCTATTTCGGTGTAGATGCCAACATAGTAGCACTTTCCGGGATAGCCATTGCGATTGGAACAATGGTGGATTTGGGGATTATACTTTCTGAGAATATCATCAAGCATCTGGATGAAGCTCCTCCTGAACAGAAGTTAATCACAACGATTTACAATGGTTCAGCTGAGGTAGCAACTGCAATACTCACAGCTGTCTCAACAACCATTGTCAGCTTTATCCCTGTATTCACCATGCAGGCAGCTGAAGGCAAACTATTCGGGCCACTGGCCTTCACTAAAACTTTTGCTCTTGTTGCTGCACTAATCGTGTCACTATTGATTTTGCCAACGCTGGCTTACTGGTTCTTTGGAGCCAGAATTAAAAATGAGAAGGTGCAACAAGTCGTAAACCTTGGCTTGATCCTCATTGGGATTGTAGGATTAGCGTTCGGCCAGATTTGGGGTGGGATCATGCTGCTGCTTTTCGGATCACTGGTTTTCTTCAAAGCTTGGTATAAAAGAAATGAACGACCTCAAAAATGGTATACTGGAGTCATTGATAAGGCTGAATTGATCCTAGCTGTTGTCGGTGTAGTTTGGTTACTGGGTAAATATTGGCTTCCACTTGGAGCCAGCAAAAGTGTATTTACGAACGTGCTTTTTGTTGCGCTTCTGATTGGTGTTATTCTGGGAGCATTCACGTTGCTTCAATATTACTACAAGTCGATACTAAAATGGTGCCTGGCCAATAAGGTCAAATTCATGCTCATTCCAACTTTTCTAATCCTCTTAGCAGCCAATATCTGGCTAGGATTCAGCTCGGTATTTGGCTTTGTATCCAAAGGTTTTGAGGCGATGGGTGTTGAGGTTCAGTCCTCCAAAGTCTGGTCGACATTCGCTCATGCTTTTCCTGGTGTTGGCGAAGAGTTTATGCCATCACTGGACGAGGGAAGTTTCTTGCTTATGCCTACTTCCATGCCACATTCAGGCATTGAGTACAATCGGAAGGTGGTTGGTCAGCTGGATATGTTGCTAACCAATATTCCTGAAGTTGATCTGACGGTCGGTAAACTAGGTAGAGTGGAATCAGCATTGGATCCTGCACCAATTTCCATGTATGAGAATGTGATCAATTATAAGTCGGAATATATGGTGAACCAAAGTGGTCGAAGGGTTCGGTTTCGTGTAGATGATGAAGGCCGTTTTGAACTAACAGATGACTCATTCATCAGTAACGAAGATGCCCTACTAAAAGGAATCAAACAATCACAACTGATTGAAGATGACAATGGAAAATATTTCCGCAACTGGCGACCGGAAATTCAGTCTCCGGATGATATCTGGAATGAGATCATCAAGGTGACCAAAATACCCGGCGTGACTTCCGCTCCGAAGTTGCAGCCGATCGAAACCCGATTGGTTATGCTTCAAACAGGCATGCGAGCTCCAATGGGAATCAAAGTATATGGGCCTGATTTGCAGACGATACAGGATTTCGGTTTGCAACTGGAGGAGATCCTTAAACAAGTTCCATCAGTGAAAACAGAAGCTGTCTTTGCTGACAGAATAGTTGGGAAACCTTACATGCATCTCAACATTAACAGAGAGCAGATCGCTCGATATGGACTGAGCATTGAAGATGTTCAGCAAACCATTGAAACTGCCATAGGTGGCATGAAGGTCACCACGACAGTTGAGGGGCGAGAACGATTTCCTGTACGAGTTAGATATCCTAGAGAGCTCCGTGACGATCCTGAATCTCTAGCCAAGGTATTGATCCCAACTCCGACAGGAGCACAAATTCCACTTGGGCAGTTGGTGGACATTGAATATGTGAGAGGGCCACAAGCCATCAAAAGTGAAGAGACTTTCTTGGTTGGGTATGTCCTCTTTGATAAACGAGATGGCTATGCAGAAGTGGATGTAGTAAATGATGCTCAGCGCACTATCCAGGAGCGTATTGATAGCGAGGAGTTGGATGTTCCATCTGGAATCAGTTACAAGTTCTCAGGTAGCTATGAAAACCAGGTGAGGGCTGAAAAGCGATTGGCCATCATTGTTCCAGTGGTGTTGGGGATCGTATTTCTGATCCTTTACTTCCAATTTAAATCTACGACCACTTCATTGATGGTTTTCACCGGAATCGCCATGGCATTTAGTGGTGGATTTATCATGATCTGGCTATACGGACAAGATTGGTTTTTCAACTTCTCATTGCTAGGAGTTGACTTTAGAGATCTCTTTCAGATTAAAACCATCAACCTCAGTGTGGCGGTTTGGGTAGGCTTCATTGCCTTATTTGGAATAGCAACGGACGATGGGGTGTTGATGGGCACTTATCTGGATCAAAGTTTTGATCGGAACAGGACCAAAACCATTCCTGAAATACGTGAGGCAGTGGTAGAAGCAGGATTACGAAGAATCCGACCTGCTGTGATGACCTCTGCCACAACCATCATTGCCTTGCTTCCAATTCTTACATCTACTGGAAGAGGATCTGATATAATGATTCCAATGGCAATCCCAGCCTTTGGAGGAATGGCCGTGGCGGCAATCACATACTTCGTGGTGCCGGTACTGTATTGTATGCGTGAAGAACGAAAACTGAATAAGCAATGAAAAAGTATCTAATCATAGTAATGACCTTAAGTGTGGTGCTTCCAGGAAGTGCTCAAACTTTAGAGGAATACTTTCAATTTGCAGCGGAAAACAATCCTGGACTAGAAGCCAAGTACAAAGCTTTCGAAGCAGCATTGGAAAGAATTCCTCAGGCTAACAGCTTACAGGATCCAACCTTTTCATTTGGATATTTTATCTCTCCGGTTGAAACTCGAGTTGGTCCACAAAGAGCACGGTTCTCACTCACTCAAATGTTCCCTTGGTTTGGAACATTAAAAGCAAGCGGTGATGTAGCTACCCTGAATGCAGAAGCTCAATATCAGGTCTTTTTGGATGCTCGGAATAAGCTATATTATCAAGTTGCGGCGGCCTACTATCCACTCTATGAATTGGATAAATGGATTGAGCTCGAAAGTGAGAATGCTGAAATCCTTGAGTCATATAAGACCATCGCAACCACTAAGTTTGAAAATGATCAAGGGACGTTGGTTGACGTACTTAGAGTGGACATCATGCTCAAGGATGCATTGACCAATTTGGAAATTCTCAGAAAGAAAAAGCAACCATTGGTGACCTCATTCAACAAGCTCTTGAATAGAGAAGAGCATGCTGAAGTGGTAGTTACAGATTCCCTAATGGTCACTGATTTGGCAGTCAATCGAGATTCCTTGCTAGCTAATAACCCTGTGTTAGACGAGTTGGAAATTCGATTAGAGGCAAGCAAGAAGCAAGAGGTTTTGGCTGAGAAGCAAGGATTGCCAAAGCTAGGGGTGGGTTTGGATTACTTGATTGTCAGTGAACGCTCGGATATGTCTGTTCCTGACAATGGCCAAAACGCTTTGATGCCTATGGTCACTGTGGGTATCCCCATTTTCAGAGGAAAGTACAAATCAGCAAGGAAGGAAGCTCAGCTGATGCAGGATAGTTATTCGCTTCAAAAAGAGGATCGAATCAATCAGCTCATATCCGGATATGAAATAGCTGATTTCGACCGAGTAAAGCAAATGGAACTTCTACAGCTCTATGACGAGCAAATTGCTGAGACGCAGCAGGTGCTTAACCTCCTACTTTCTGCATATGGGAACTCAGGAACAGAATTCGAAGAGGTATTGCGTACGCAACAACAACTCTTAAAGTATAAAAAAATGAAGGCTACAGCGATGATGGACTATCACGTTGCAGTGGCTAAGCTTAATTATTTGACAGCTAAAAAGTATTGAAATGAAAATATCCATAAGAACACTAATCGTTGTGATTGTAGCAACCCTCGTAGGTGGTTTGCTGCTTGGATGGGCCTTTTTTGGTGGAAGTTCGGAAGCGGAACATTCGCACACTGAAGTCATCAATGGAGAGACCGTTTGGACATGCTCTATGCATCCGCAGATTCGACAAAATGAAGCAGGCGCTTGTCCGATATGTGGGATGGATCTCATTCCATTAGAAGACGACAATGGAGAAGGTATTGACCCTATGGCTATTACCATGTCACCCACAGCCATGCAGTTGGCAAATGTTGTTACCGCTAATGTGGGCAGCGAGTCTGCGATGAAAACCATTCGATTGAACGGCAAAGTGCAGGAAGATGAACGATTGATCTTCAGCCAGACCACACACTTTCCAGGAAGGATTGAAAAGCTTGCTGTGAATTTTACAGGAGAGTATGTTAGTAAGGGAAGCGTAATTGCAAGTTTGTATTCACCTCAGTTGGTAACTGCTCAGGAAGAGCTGTTCGAGGCTTATAAAATCAGAGAAAGTCAGCCCAATTTATATCGAGCGGCCAGGGAAAAGCTGAAGAACTGGAAGCTGACCGAATCTCAAATAGATCAGATCATATCTACTGGAAAGACTCAGGATCAGTTTCCGGTACTAGCGGATCAGTCGGGCTTTGTAACTAGCAAGAAGGTCAATCTTGGAGACTATGTAAACAGAGGACAAACCCTGTATGAGATTGCGAACCTATCCAGAGTTTGGGTGCAATTCGATGTGTATGAAAGTGACCTGTCCTGGATTGATAAAGGTGATTCAATTCAATTCAATATTGGTTCACTTCCGGGACAAACTTTTAAAGGCAAGATTGATTACATCGATCCTGTGATCAACCCCAAAACTCGTGTGACAAAAGCAAGAGTAGTCGTCCAAAACAATGATCGAATTCTGAAACCAGAGATGTTTGCTTCCGGTGAAGTGAAAGCTCAGCTGGGAAAGAAAGTCGATCAATTGACTGTACCCAAATATGCAGTGATGTGGACGGGAAAACGATCCGTGGTTTATGTGAAGCTATCCTCAGAACAGGGATTGCATTTCAAAATGCGTGAAGTGACACTTGGTCCATCACTTGGAGATTCTTACATCATTGAGAAAGGGTTGGAACCAGGCGAAGAAATCGCAGTGAATGGAACCTTCAGTATTGATGCTGCGGCCCAGCTTGCAGGCAAGCCATCGATGATGTCACCGGAAGGTGGAGCTGCCATGACAGGTCATGATCATAGTGGAATGAGCCAAGGATCCTCACAAACCAATAATCAAATGAACATGCTTCAGGTCAATGAATCTGAAGTGACCTATGATAGTGATCCTGAATTCAAGGAACAGCTTCAAGCGGTCTTTTCAGCCTATCTACCGGTAAAAGATGCACTCATCGAAAGTGATGTAAATACAGCAGCCAGGAAAGCTGAAAACCTTCAGAAGGCTATTAATGAAGTAGATATGAAGTTAGTGAAAGATGAAGCACACATGGAATGGATGAAAGACCTGAGCATACTGCAGAAATCTACTGAAGGTATTCAAAATGAAACTGATCTGGAAAAAGCTCGAATGATGCTTTCACTCTTGAGCGATCAGCTGTTCCATTCATTAAAAAAATACCAGGTAGAAGTAGGTGGCTATCGACAATACTGTCCAATGGCTTTTGACAACACTGGAGCTTTTTGGTTAAGCGATTCAGATAAAATTCTGAATCCTTATTTCGGTGATGCGATGCTCACCTGTGGGAATGTAGAAGAACATTTAAATGAATCAATGAAATGAGCATAAACATTCGAGACCGAATTTATATCAACTGGTTGATGAATGTTAATCGCGAATTCCATGTGACCGTTGAAAATCATTACTCACACATGAATTAAACTTTTAAACTTAAATACGATGAAAACAACACTATTAACACTCGGGCTTGCAATTGCTATTGCTTCTTGCAGCTCTGCAAAAAAGGAAGAGAAATCGGAGGCAAAAGAAGTGGCTAAAACTGAAGTAACAGAGGCATCTTCCGGCATTTCTGACTACATGTCGCTAAAAGATGCTTTGGTTCAAACGGATGCTCCAGCAGCAAAGGATGCAGCCACTAAACTCGCTGAATCTGCAACCAATGAGAATTGGGGTGCTGACATTGTTGAGGCTGCAAAAACAATCGCATCCAGTGACGATGTGGAAGCCCAACGCACAGCTTTCAAAACGGTGACAGATGGCCTGATCGCTTCTTTAAAAGCTAATGATTCAGAAGATGGAGTTTATGTACAGTACTGTCCGATGGCTTTTGACAATACAGGAGCCAGCTGGTTGAGCATGTCAGATCAGATCAGAAATCCATACTTCGGTGACAAGATGCTGAAGTGCGGAAAAGTAACTGAAGAACTGTAATCATGACTACCCTCCACATCAAAAACATGGTTTGTGATCGCTGCAAGAAAGTGATCAAAGACGAGTTGACCACCCTCGGTGTGGAGGTGCATTCTATTGAATTAGGAGTGCTCGAGATTGATCCAAAATCAGTTGATCTTGAATCCATCGCCGGTACCATTGAAGCACATGGTTTTGAATTAATAGAAAGTAAGGAAGAAATAATTGTCGAGCGAATAAAGGTGTTTCTCATTAACATGATTGACCAGCTTCCTATTCAAAGAAAGAACAAGCTTTCGACCATGATTTCTGATGAATTGGGAAGGGATTATTCATCACTAAGCAAAGTCTTCTCTCAAAGGGAACACATTACCATTGAGAAGTATTTCCTACGATTGAAACTCGAGAAAGTCAAAGAGCTGATTCAGGATGGTTCCCATTCCTTTTCTCAAATTGCTTCCATACTTGATTATTCCAGCATCAATCATTTATCCGGGCAGTTCAAACAAGAAACAGGCCTTAGTATGTCAGAGTACAAGACCATGTTTCAATCGGATAGAAAACCTCTTGACAAGATTGTGTAAATCAAATCCATGATTATGAAATCGATTCAGTTTTGCACCTCCGAACTTTGTTTCATTAACTTTTTAATGAAATGAAACACACGTATCAAATTTCCGGAATGACCTGCAATGGTTGCAAGAGTCATGTAGAGAAAACGCTCAAAGCAGTTGAGGGTATCTCTGATGTTTCTGTTGATTTAGCAAATCAGGAAGCGGTTGTTCAAATGGAGTCTCATATTTCCGTTGAGAAACTTAAAGAAGCCTTACAAAAGGACGGAGATCGCTATGACATTCACCTTCCAGGGTCTCGCGAGCATCATCACCATCCCATGCCGGAAATTAAAAAGAAGGACACTGGAGGATCTGGCAAATACTATTGTCCCATGCTTTGTGAAGGAGATAAGAAATATGACAAGCCCGGAGATTGTCCAAAGTGTGGTATGGATTTGGAAAAGGAAGAAAGTTCAAAAACCATTTACACCTGCCCGATGCACCCTGAAGTAGAGCAGAATCATCCGGGATCATGTCCGAAATGTGGAATGGACTTGGAACCGAAAAAAGCTTCTGCCGATGATGGTTCAGAGGAACAGAAAGCATACAAGAAAATGCTGACCAAGTTCTGGATTTCAGTAGCTTTTACGCTACCTGTCTTTTTCATCGCCATGAGTGAGATGATAGGTGTTTCTTTATCTGGGATCGCAAGCGAAAAGACCTGGGGTTGGGTGCAGTTGGCATTAAGTACACCGGTCATATTTTACTCTTGTTGGAATTTCTTTGTAAGAGGGTACAAATCCATCGTCAATCGTTCTCCGAACATGTGGACACTCATCACATTGGGAGCTGGAGCTGCATACCTGTTTAGCATTTTTGCCCTGCTGTTTCCTGACATTTTCCCTGATCAATTCAAATCTGAGGGAGGAGCTGTTCACTTATATTTTGAAGCTGCAGTTGTCATTCTTACCCTGATTCTATTAGGACAATTATTGGAAGCAAAAGCAAGAAGTCAAACCAATTCTGCCATCAAGGAGCTTCTCAACCTGGTACCACCTGAAGCAACGGTAATTAGAGATGCCGAAGAGATGACAATTCCATTAGAGCATGTGAAGCTGGATGACATCATTAAGATTAAACCAGGTGAAAAGATTCCGGTAGATGGAGAGATAATCGAAGGAAAAAGCAGTATTGATGAGTCGATGATTACAGGTGAGCCTGTTCCCGTTGAGAAATCCGAAGGAGACAATGTGATAGGGGGAACGATCAATGGCACCAGTACCTTTCAAATGAAAGCGCAGAAAGTAGGAAGTGATACACTGCTATCCCAGATCATCGAGATGGTCAATAAAGCCAGTCGGACAAAGGCACCCATTCAGAATCTGGCAGATAAAGTGTCCAGCTATTTTGTGCCCATCGTTGTTTCGATTGCCATCATTGCTTTTGCCGTTTGGGCGATTTGGGGTCCTGATCCTAAGATGGTTTATGCCTTTACCAGTGCAGTGACCGTGCTAATCATTGCCTGTCCATGTGCATTAGGACTAGCTACTCCCATGTCGATCATGGTTGGAACAGGAAAAGGTGCAAAGCAGGGGATTTTGGTAAAGGATGCCAGAGCCATTGAGGAAATGCACAAGGTGACCACATTGGTGATTGATAAAACCGGAACCATCACACAGGGGAGACCATCACTGCAGGATGTCAAGTCCATTAATGAAAAATACAGTGCAGAAACCATTCTTAAAAATGTTGCTTCACTCGAATCAAGTAGTGAACATCCATTGGCACATGCCATTATTGAGGGTGCTGAAAAAAAAGGACTGAAAGTTCAGAAGGTTGACGACTTTAACTCCATTACTGGAAAAGGAATAACCGGCAAAGTGGATGGACTCCATATAGCCATTGGCAACAAAAAGCTCCTGGAGGAATTTGATTTAACACTGGATAGGGAGCATGATGAAGATGTGAAGCAAAGACAACTGGAAGGACAAACGGTCATGTTTGTAGTGATTGATAAGGAAGTGGCAGGGTTCATCAGTGTTGCGGACCCTATCAAAGAATCATCAGCTGATGCCATTAAGCATTTGCAAGACCAAGGACTGGAGGTGATTATGCTCACAGGTGACAATAAGAATACAGCCAAAGCGGTTGCAGATAAGCTTGGATTAGATGGATATGAAGCAGATCTCTTACCGGAAAACAAATACGAGAAAGTAAAAGCCCTCCAGGAAGAGGGAAAAATTGTTGCCATGGCCGGCGATGGAATCAATGATGCCCCCGCACTTGCTCAGGCCAATGTGGGAATTGCAATGGGTACAGGTACGGATGTAGCTATTGAGAGTGCAAGCTTAACATTAGTAAAGGGGGAGTTGGATGGAATCGTGAGAGCTAGGAAGCTGAGTACAGATGTAATGAGAAACATCAAACAGAATCTGTTCTTTGCATTCATTTATAATATGCTAGGTGTACCAATAGCTGCAGGTGTGCTCTTTCCTGTATTTGGTCTTTTATTGAGTCCGATGCTTGCTGCATTGGCCATGAGCCTCAGCTCCGTTTCAGTAATAGGTAACAGTTTAAGATTAAGATAAAATAAAAACCATGAAGACGACAGCACTAACACTTACAATTTTCGCATTGCTTTTTAGTTGTGGTAGCCCTGGTAAAGGTGAGCAAGAAAGCAGTGAAAAAGATTCTCATGCAAACCATGAGCATGAAGCTAAAAAAGAGGACACCAAGAAAAAGTCACTGAGTCCCCGAACCGCTTCCATGTCCAATATTGGGAACAACCATGTGCATATTGATTACGGATCACCAGGTAAAAGAGGCCGAATGATCTTCGGAGGATTGGTTGGCTATGGCACAGTATGGGCTACCGGAGCACATAAGGCAACCACCATTTCTTTTGATAAAGATGTAATCATCAACAGCGTAGAGATTTCAGCAGGGAAGTATGGATTGTTCACTATTCCCGGAGAAGAAGAATGGACAATCATTGTAAGTAAAGATTGGGACATGCACCTAGCGGATGATTACGATCAGGTAAATGATTTGGTTCGGGTGTCAGCTCCGGTTCAAAAGCTGGATGAGGTTGTAGAGTCTTTAACTTTTGAGGTCAGTGAAATCGACGATAAGAATGGACAAATCACCATTAAATGGGATCAGACGGCTGTCGCGTTTGATGTTGAGAATCAATGAAAAAGCTGCTAATTATTTCGTTTTTACTAATTGGTTTGATTTCCTGTCAACTGGAGAAGGACACGTTTATCAGTAAAATCAAACTGGTAGATTTGAAAGGTGAAACACTGGACAAAGAGCAATTCAAAAACAAAATTGTCATTCTTAACCTTTGGGCTACATGGTGCACTCCTTGCATCAGGGAAATGCCCGATCTGGTGAAGATGCAAAATGAATTGCCGGGTGACTTTGTTTTACTTCTTGCATCAGATGAATCCCTTGAAAAAATTCAGCAATTCACGGAAAGACGACCTTTTGACCTCACGTTTGCTCAGAATAAAACATCCGTAGAGTCTTTGGGTGTCTATTCATTGCCAACCACTTTCATTATCGGAAAAGATGGTCAGCTATTAGAAACGCTTGTTGGAGCCCGGAAATGGGATAGTCCTGAACAAATTGAACAACTTAAAACCTACTTGAAATGAAATTATTCAGCGCATTAATCATCGCAAGTTTATTGCTTTCGTCTTGTCAGAAAAATCAAGAAAAGGCAACAGAAAATCCTACAATCCAGCGTATTGAATCCCCCGCTGATGGTAATGCTTCTTTGCCATACTTGATCAAAGGAGGTGACGATCTTTTGTATATGTCCTGGGTAGAGAAAAGAGATTCAGGTTGGATCGACCTGAAGTATTCGGTCCAGAAAGAAGACATCTGGCAAACACCAGAAGTCATTGCATCAGGAAACGATTGGTTTGTGAATTGGGCAGACTATCCCATGATGGCAGTGGATAAGCAAGGAAATATGATTGCTCATTTTCTGGCTAAGAGCTCTTCAGGAACCTATTCCTACGATGTGAATGTGGTCTATAAGCCAGTCGGGGGCGAATGGTCAGAACCGATTATTCCCCATGATGACGGCACACCAACAGAGCACGGATTTGTAACCATGCTACCTAAGAATGACGGAACGTTCCTACTTTCCTGGCTGGACGGTCGCAATACCGGAGGTGGTGATCACGATTCCGGCGGTCACGGAGGTGGAGGAGCAATGACCATCCGAACAGCCACATTGGATATGATGGGTAACCTAACACAGGAAGCAGAGCTCGATTCTCGCGTATGTGATTGCTGTCAGACAGGAGGTGCCATGACACTAAATGGACCTGTCATCGTGTACAGAGATCGATCAGAGGAAGAAATGCGAGATATGTCTTTTGTAAGATTGGTTGATAACAATTGGACAGAACCCAAAGTTGTAAATTCAGATGGATGGAAGATTGCCGGATGTCCGGTGAATGGTCCAAGAATAGCCGCTTTTGGAAATACAACAGCTACAGCCTGGTTTACAGCTGCTGAGGGAATTGCAAAAGTGAAAGTTACTTTCATGGATGATTCGGGAGCATCTTTTCAGGAGCCAATCATTGTGGACGATTCCGTTTCGGTAGGTAGAGTGGATATTGTCATGATAGATAATCAATCAGCATATGTAAGTTGGCTTGACCTGGAAGGAGAAACACCATTTATTAAATTCAGAAAAGTATCAAGAGATGGTTCTATGAACGATCTGACAATCGTTTCAGAAACCAGCGCCTCCAGAGGAAGTGGATTTCCTCAGATGGAAGTGATTGATGATACATTGTATTTCGCCTGGACGGATATGAATGACCAGACTACTTCAATCAAATGCGGCATTTTTAAGCCTTAAAGGCCGTATTTTAGCATTCTCTTAAATACTGAACCTTTCCTTGTAATTTACGTTTTAGTAATCGCTAAAACATTAAAAGATGAGCAAGACCTGTATTAGAGTATTGGCGGATCCCGTCCAAATTAAGAAGTGCAAGGAATCCCTGAACCAGCTTGATGAACAGCTGGAACTAGCAACACAGATATTCAACCTTTCCGGGAATGCTGCCAGGTTAAAAATTCTATTTCTTCTTCATAAAGAAGGCAAAATGTGTCCTTGTGACCTAAGCGATATCCTGGATATATCTGTAGGGGGTGTTTCACAGCATTTACGCAAGTTGAAAGATGGAAAGCTTGTCAAAGACAAGAAAGTAGGCCAAACGGTTTTCTACACGCTGGTAGAAGACAATGTAAAGGTCATAAAACCTGTTCTGGCAAGCTTATTTAATGATATTAAAAAGGAAACTATATCATGAGCAATTCAAATCAATCATCCAAAAGTATTGGAGCCAGCTTACTGGTAGCCTTTACTGCCTCACTTTGTTGTATCACTCCTGTTTTTGCAACACTGGCAGGGATAGGAGGCATTGCCTCGGCCTTTTCATGGATGGAGCCATTTAGACCTTATCTGATAGGGCTTACCGTTTTGGTCTTGGGGGTTGCCTGGTATCAGAAATTAAGACCCAGGACCCAGGAAGAAATCGATTGTGCCTGTGAGGATGATGAACGTCCCTCCTTTTGGCAGTCCAAAAAATTTCTGGGAATCGTTACCGTCTTTACGGTATTGATGCTTGCATTTCCATCCTATTCCGGCATCTTTTTCTCAAGCAATAGCAATGAAGATAAGATTATCGTGGTAAAAGAAGATGATATTCTGAGTGCTGAGTTGATTGTCAAAGGCATGACCTGCACCGGATGCGAGCATAGCGTTACAGCAGCGCTTAACAACAGTGAAGGTGTTATGGAAGCTTCCTCTTCTTATCAAAGCGGTACTGCCCTAGTTAAATTTGACCAATCCAAAACATCCATTGATCAATTGGCTGCTGCAGTAGAAAAAGCTACCGGCTATACAGTCACTGAAAAGAATATTGTACAGAGAAACCCCTGATGCATTAAAATCTAAAAAATTCCAATAATGGAAAAAGAAATCCTATTACAATCAACTATTACTTGTCCCAACTGTGGACATCAGAAAGAAGAAACCATGCCCACGGATGCATGCCAGTACTTCTATGAATGTGAAAACTGCAACAAAGTCCTCAAACCAAAAGATGGAGACTGTTGTGTGTATTGCTCCTATGGAAATGTTGCCTGCCCTCCCATTCAGGAAGGTGGAAAAAATAGCTGTTGTACATGAAATATGATGTAATCGTCATCGGTTCCGGAATGGCCGGTATGACCATAGCCAATAAGTGTGCTAAAAAGGGACTAAAAACTGCCGTTACAGACTCCAGACCATATGGGGGCACGTGCGCTCTGCGCGGTTGTGACCCAAAAAAAATACTGGTCGGAGTTGCTGAGATCATTGACCGGGCCAATAAAATGAAAGGAATCGGAATACAAGGAGATATTTCTATCAATTGGCAGGACCTTATGGCTTATAAAAATGAGTTTGTCTCTAAAATGCCGAAAGGTGTAGAGAGAGGTTATGAAAAAGTGGGTGTTGACATGTATCATGGAGCAGCGAGCTTTGAATCGGAAAACACGGTACATATCGGAGATGACCTGTTGGAAGCAGAAAAAATCGTAATTGGTACTGGCGCTCGACCAGTCATTCTTGAGATTCCAGGAGGCGATTTACCCATTGACAGTACAGATTTTCTGGATCTGGAAAATCTCCCAAAGGATATCGCTTTTATTGGGGGCGGTTACATTGCTTTGGAGTTTGCACATCTGGCTGCCAGGGCAGGCAGTAAAGTATCCATCTTTCATCGTGGAAAACGTCCTTTGGAAAACTTTGATAAAGACATAGTAAACCATCTGGTTAGCGCAACAAGAGGGTTAGGCATTGATCTTCATCTCGAAGCCGAGGTGGTTGGCATTGAAAAAATCCATGGTCTATTCAAAATCATGACTCAATCTCCCAATGGCCAGGATTCATTTACTACCAGCATAGTTGTTAATGCTGCGGGAAGAGTGCCTGAACTAGATGGCATGAACCTGGAAAAGGCCAATATTTCTTACAGCAAAAAAGGAATCCAGGTAAATGAATACCTTCAAAGCAGAACTAATCCATCAGTCTACGCTGCAGGAGATGCAGCTGACAGCAATGGGCTAAACCTCACACCTGTTGCAGTGATGGAAGGCCATGCAGTAGCAGCCAATATTATCCGTGGGAATTCCAAAAAGCCTGATTATATGGAAATGCCCAGTGCAGTCTTTACCTTGCCCACACTTGCTGCGGTTGGTATGACGGAAGCACAGGCTAAAGCATCAGGTTTAGCTTATCAGGTGAAAGACGGCTCTGCGTCAAACTGGTACAATGCCAAACGGATCAATGAATCAACTTATGCTTATAAAGTCATTTCCAGCAAAGAAGGTTACATTTTAGGAGCCCACATCATCGGCCCACACGCTGAGGAAATGATCAACCTTTTTGCAATGGCCATTCGTGGAAAGCTAAAAGTTGCAGACATCAGGAAAATGGTCTATTCCTATCCCTCCATGGGATCGGATATCGGATCTATGGTTTAAATCATGAATTATGTTAGAACAAAAACTAGAAGACAGAGACATCAAGCCAACAGCCATGCGTCTGCTAGTGCTTAGGAAGCTCGTAGAGTCTGGAGCTGCAATAAGTCTTAGTGATCTGGAAGCAAAGTTTGAACGAGCAGATAAAGCCACACTCTACAGAACCCTCAAGACCTTCGAAGAAAAGAAACTCATCCACAGTATTGATGATGGAACCGGTGCGGTGAAATATGCCCTATGCGAAGAAGGCTGTGAATGCGAACCACAAGATCAACACATTCACTTTCATTGCGTGGGATGTGGCGAAACGTATTGCCTAACCCAGTCTAAAATCCCTCAAACAAACATTCCAATAGGTTTCAAGGCAGCCAGTGCCAGCATGGTGTACAAAGGCACATGCGTGAACTGCTCCTAAAACAATGCAAACAGGTTGCACTCCTTTTTCGTTATTGTTGCATAGTGAAATCATTCGCATTCATATTATCACTGTTTCTGCTAGGGCTGTCAGTAGCGCCGTGCGCGGATGAAACCTCAGCGGATAGCATCGAGGTTTCCTACCAAGAATCAGGGTCTGATCATGACCACAATGAATCCGAAGATTTGTGTTCTCCTTTATGTGTTTGTCATTGCTGCCATTCACATCTTGTCGTTCAGCAAACTTTTATAAGTGAATTAGGTATCCTTACATTTCCTCTCCAGGGAAGCACCTATACAGATCCAATAACATCAGGATTTGTCGGCTCACTGCTACAGCCACCTCAGGTTTAATATCAGTTTCATAAGGACAACTCCGTCCAACTCGATCCTACTCTAAAGGATCGAAACAGAATCATTTTAACTGATACTAAATCATTTCATACATGATCAATAAAATCATATCGTTCTCGATAAAGAACAAATTCATTGTGGGCTTACTCACACTTGCACTCATAGGTGTGGGGATCTATTCCATGTCCACGGTCAATCTGGGTTCCGTCCCGGATATCACCAATAACCAGGTGCAGGTGATGACTGTATCACCCAATCTGGCTACTGAAGATATCGAGCAGTTCGTCACCTATCCGGTCGAGTTGGCCATGGGTAACCTTCCGGGAGTAGATGAGATTCGCTCTGTTTCAAGATTTGGCCTGTCGGTGGTGACCATCGTCTTTGAAGATGACATGGGCACCTATTTGCCACGCCAACTGGTGCAGGAAAAACTGAACGAACTCCAGGAGACCATTCCCCAAAAATTCGGAAGTCCCACTATGGGACCAATTTCCACAGGTTTGGGGCAGATTTACGAATACACCATCCAACCTCAGGAGGGTTTTGAAACAAAATACTCGCCAACAGACCTGCGCACTATCCAGGACTGGATTGTAAAACGACAACTCACGCTACTGGATGGAGTAGTTGAAGTCAACTCATTTGGGGGTTACATCAAGCAATACGAGGTAGCCATCAATCCTGAAAAACTCAACGCACAAAAAGTTAGCATATCGCAGGTATATGAAGCACTAGCGAGAAACAATGTCAATACCGGAGGGGCTTATATTGAGAAGAATCGAATGTCCAACTTCATAAGAGGAGAAGGATTGATTCGCTCATTAGACGACATTCGAAAAATTGTTATCAAAACCGAAAATGGCATTCCTGTCACGATTGGTGATGTTGCTTCTAAAGTCCATTTTGGACACCAGGTACGCTATGGTGCATTCACACAGGATGGCCGTGAATCGGTGGGCGGCATCATCATGATGCTAAAAGGCTCTAACCCCAATGCGGTCATACAAAATGTGAAAGAGCGAATGGAAGAGGTTGAGAAATCGCTTCCTGAAGGATTGGAAATCAATACCATCATTGACAGAAGTGATCTTATTTCCAGAACGACCAGTACAGTGCAAACCAACCTGATCGAAGGAGCACTCATCGTCATATTTGCGCTCGTCATTCTATTGGGAAGTTTGCGTGGTGGTATCATCACGGCCACTACTATTCCACTTTCACTGCTTTTTGCATTCATACTGATGAAGCAATTCAATGTCTGGGCCAACCTGATGAGCTTGGGTGCCATTGACTTTGGAATTATTATAGATGGTGCGGTGATCATCATAGAAGGAACGGTCTATGAAATCCAGAAACGCATACGCTCTGGTAAAATTAAGTTCAACCAGGGTGTCATGGACGAGGTAGCTTTTGAGTCCGGAAGCACCATGATGGGTTCTGCCTTTTTCGGTCAGATTATCATTCTCATTGTGTTCGCTCCGATCCTGTTTCTGACAGGTGTTGAGGGTAAGATGTTCCAGCCGATGGCCTACACCTTTGGTTTTGCCATGATTGGTGCCATTTTCCTTTGTCTGACGTACGTGCCAATGATGTCAGCCTTATTTATGAAGCCCATCCAAAACAAAAAGAACTGGTTTGGGAAGTTTGAACGCTGGTTGGAAAAGGTGAGTGACAAAATAATCGGCGGTATTCATAAGGCATACCTGCCATTGCTAAAAAGTGCCCTCCGTTTTAAGGCTATCGTAATCATTGTGGCTATTGTGCTGCTGGGAGTTGCCGGATTTACATTTTCGCGTATGGGTGGGGAATTTGTCCCTCAGCTGGATGAAGGAGACCTGGCCATGCAGGCATTGATACGACCGGGAAGTTCGCTCACAGAGTCTAATGAAGTCTCCATGAAAATTGAAAAGCTCTTGCTTGAAAACTTTCCTGAGATCAAAACGGTCACCTCACGCATTGGTGTTGCAGATATACCCACAGACCCAATGCCCATGGACATAGCGGATATGTACATCATTCTGGAAAAGGACAAAGACAAGTGGGTTTCCGCAGCAACCAAAGACGAGCTAATTGATCAAATCAAAGACAAACTCGATGAACAGCTCGTTGGGGTTAACCTCGTCTTTACCCAGCCTGTGGAATTACGGTTCAATGAATTGCTTGAAGGAGTACGGGAAGATATTGCGGTCAAGCTATACGGTGAAGATTTAGAGGTTTTAGCCACCAAGGTTCAGGAGATGGCGGAGATCATTTCCACAGTACCGGGTGCCGGAGATGTCAATGCTGAGCGGACCTCAGGACTTCCCCAAATGACAGTGAATTACAATCGTAATAAGATAGCTCAATACGGGTTAGATATTCAAAAACTCAATGAGTATGTCAGCTCAGCTTTTGCAGGTGGGGTGGCCGGAGTGGTTTTTGAAGGCGAGAAGCGATTCGATCTGGTCATACGCTTTGACGATGCACATCGCAAAAGCATAGATGACTTACGGACACTCTATATCGATCTACCGGATGGGACTCAAGTTCCCATAAAAGAGGTAGCAGATATTAGCTATGTACCTGGACCGATGCAGATCTCCAGGGACAACACCTACCGTAGAACGTATGTTGGAGTGAATGTGAGAGGACGCGATGTGGAGTCGGTGGTGAATGACATACAGGCCAAATTGGATGCGCAGTTGGATCTGCCGGCCGGGTACTACATCACCTACGGTGGAGAGTTTGAAAACCTGCAAAGAGCGAAAAGCAGATTAATGATCGTAGTGCCAATAGCCCTCTTTCTGATTTTCGTTTTGCTCTACTTTGCCTTAGAGTCATTTTCTCAATCTATTATGATATACATGGCTATTCCCCTAGCGGCTATTGGGGGCGTATTTGCTATGTGGTTGAGGGATATGCCATTTAGTATTTCTGCTGGTGTCGGGTTCATTGTACTGTTTGGTGTGGCTGTACTCAATGGTCTTGTATTGATCAACCGCTTCAATTCATTGAAGGAAGAAGGGGTGACAAGTATCAGAGAGAGAATTTTAACAGGAACAAAAGAACGAATCAGACCTATTATGTTGACAGCAACTACAGACATTTTCGGATTTTTACCCATGGCATTTTCAGCTTCCGCAGGAGCGGAAGTGCAACGACCATTGGCTACCGTGGTGATTGGTGGTATGCTCACTGCCACCCTACTTACTCTAGTGGTACTTCCGGTGCTTTACACGTTTGTAGAAGGCAGAAGTGACAAAAGAAAAAGCCTGAAAGCACCGAATGCCAATGTGATTATTGCCCTGATCGTTTGTGGTGGATTGTTTGGATTACCAGCTGTGGGAAATGCGCAGGAAACCAAGTCTGTGAATACGCTGGAAGAAGCCATTGAAATAGGATTGGCCAATAATGGAAACGTCAAGGTGGCCAAAACTAACATTGACGTTCAACGGCAAGGAAAGAAGGCCGCATTCAACCCGGGCAAGACAGGTATTGGCATGCAATACGGACAATACAACAGCTTTGAAAATGATTTTTCTTTCAATGTTGGCCAGTCCTTTGAATTTCCTACGGTTTACGGAAAACAGCGCAATCTGGCAAATGAACGGGTTGAGGGGAGTCAAAAACAGCTAGCTGTTACAGAGAACGAACTCAAAGCGAGTATCCGACAAGCCTGGTACGAGCTGGCCTATTTGCACGAGACCAGAAACCTGTTGCTTTACCAGGACTCCATCTATGGAAGGTTCCTCAATGCCGCAACTATCCGGTTTGAGACGGAAGCTACCAGTTATTTGGAAAAAGCGGCCGCAGAAACGCAGGTGATGGAAGTCCAGAATCAGTTGAAGCTATTGGAAGCCGATATGATCATCCAGGAAAAACAGCTTCAGATCCTGCTTAATGACACCACGGATTTGGCTTTTGCGCCCTCCGGTCTGGAGGAACGACAGGTTTTGGCACTCCAGGATCGTGCACTGATTGCAAACAATCCATTTCTGCAGTTTACACAGCAGCAGGTGGAGATTGCGGATGCGCAGAAATCCGTTGTTTCTTCCAAATTAATGCCTGAGTTTTTTGTGGGGTATTTCAACCAGTCACTGATTGGTGGTGAAACAACGGATGGAGGTATTGCAACGTCTTCCGACCGATTTGGGGGAGTACAGGCAGGCATTGCCATTCCATTGTTTTTTGGCTCCTATAAGGCAGACATTAAGGCCGCCAGCCTGCGTGAACAAATGGCTAAAACCAATCTGGAATACTTCCGAACCACCGTCCAGGGACAATTTAGTCAGCAGGTAGAAGAAGTAAATAAGTTCCGCAATAGCCTGAATTATTACAATGAAAAAGCAATTCCACAGGCGAATTTAATTCTGGACAATGCCCAGAAGAGCTTTGAGAGCGGAAACATAGGTTATGTAGAATACTTTCAAAACCTCAACCAGGCCCTGAACCTCAAATTCAATTACCTCAATACATTAAATGGATACAATCAGGCGGTCATCAACCTGGAGTTCCTGATCGGTCAATAAAATTTAAAGAACCTTAAAATATTAAATAATGAAAAAGCAAATCATATATATACTGGCGCTGGTACTGATGGTATCGGTATTTACCGGTTGCGGAAGCAAGTCTGCTGATAACTCGGAAGATGCTTCTCATGAACATAAAGAAGGTGAAGAAGGACATGAAGAAGAAGGAATGAGTGAACTACACCTTTCGGATCTCAAATTTGAAAGTCTGGGAATAAAGATTGATGCGCTACCGACTCGCGCACTATCTGATGTAGTAGAGGCCAACGGTCAGCTGGAGGTACCACCCCAGCATGAAGCAACTGTTACAGCTATTTTGGGAGCCAATGTGACTTCCATCAAAGTGATAGAGGGAGACAAGGTAAGAAAGGGTCAGATATTGGCCTACCTGGCTCACCCCAATCTGAGCAGCATTCAATCCAACTATGTAAGGGCATATAGCCAGTTGCAATACCTGGAGAAAGAACACGCACGTCAAAAAAAGCTCTATGAAGAAAATGTGGGCTCGGGCAAGACCTATCAACAAACCTTAGCTGACTATCAAACCACAAAAGGTGAAGCAAAAGGCTATGAAGCCCAGCTCAAACAACTCAGTTTGAATGTAGAGAAGATACGGCAGGGAGAAATATATGAGCAAGTGCCTGTGGTTAGCCCTATAAGTGGCTACATAGAAAAAGTAGAAGTTCAGTTAGGGCAGTTCGTAGATCCTCAGACGGTGATGTTCAGGGTTGTTAATACCGATCACATCCATGCCGACCTGATGGTGTTTGAAAAGGATGTTTATAAAGTAAAAAAAGGACAAAAAATAACCTTCACCGTGGAGTCGGTTCCCGGAGCTACATTGACGGCCGATATTTATTCTGTTGGCAAACAATTCGAGCAAAACCCCAAAGCGGTACACATACATGCCGAAATTGATCAAAAAGAAGATTTTCTGATTCCCGGGATGTACATCAATGGAAGAATCCATACCAACAGCCGGGAAGTTATGGCCTTACCGGAAGATGCCATCATAGAAGAAGAAGGCAAGCCTTATATTTTTATTGCGGAATCTCATCAGGAAGACGGAGAAACCGAATGGGCATTTAAACCAGTGGAAATTCGAACAGGCATTATCGATGAAGGATGGGTAGAGATCAAGCTGCTGGAGGCGTTACCCGAGGGTACTAAAGTAGCCTGGAACAACGCCTATTATCTTATAGGAGAGATGAAAAAAGGTGATACAGAGCACGGCCATTAAGTGCCAAGTGGGTGAGGAATAGTTGGTGATTAAAGGTTGGCAAAGGGCAGTTGGCAAGTAGGCAAACACTGAAAGTGAGCTTGCAACACAATTACCAACTGCCTTTTTGCCCCTTGCCAACTTTATTAATTGATTAAAAATTATAACGACTAAAAAGATGAAAGAAATAAAAGCATTTATAAAGCCAAAAAGAGTACAGGTAGTGGTAAAGTCTCTGCGGGATGCAGGGTTTGAAAGTGTCACACTATCCAAAGGAGAAGGTACGGGAGCTCACAAAGACCCTGATGCATCGCCTTCCCTGGACTTTCGTTTTACCGATAGCCCGATTGTAAAACTGGAACTGGTTTGCCAAAATGAAGAAACGGAAAAAGCAGTGCAATTGATATGCGGAAAGGCTCAAACGCCTGATCCGGGCGATGGAATCATTTACGTTTCTGAAATAGATGATGCCTACAGAATAAAGACCGGAAAGTCTATCAAAAGATTTGATATGAAGTGAAAAATGTCATGGAGTTTCCAATTGAAAAAAATGAGGCAATTAGCCAGGACAAGGGGTGGGCTTTGTTTATCAGACTTATATATCAACAGCAAGTCCAAATTGTGGTGGCAATGTGCAAAAGGCCACCGGTGGCAGGCCACCCCTTTTAGTGTGAAGATACGGAAAAGCTGGTGCCCTGAATGTGCTAACAACGTTCCGCATGGAATAGAGAAGATGCAATTCCTGGCTCATGCAAAGGAAGGTAAGTGTCTTTCTAACGAATACATAAACTCCAAAATACCCTTGAGGTGGCAATGTAAAAACGGTCATCGTTTCCGGGCTACCGCTGATAGTGTGATTCAGGGGAGTTGGTGCAGGAAATGTAGGGATAATTTGAAAAATTAAAATTGATATTATTATGAAAGCTATAAAAGTTTTAATTCCCATGATTACGGCATTTATGCTGTTGCAGGGATGTGCCATTGTAAGGCCCGGAGAGGTGGGTGTAGATGTGCATTTTGGAAAGGTGAAACCAGCGGTAATGAAGCCGGGCCCTCATCATTTTATGGGGTTTATTGGGAGGAAAATAGAACGTTTTGACACGCGGATTGTCAATTACTCCCGGGAACTCAATTTCCATACAAAAGAAGGGATTGAGGTAAGCTCTGAAATAACCATATTATACCATATTGTTCCTGATTCGGTCATTCGCATTTATCAGGATTTTGGTGGCGGTTATCAGGAAACGGTCATTGAGGATAATTTAATCACAATCCTTCGGCAAACGGGACTTGATTATAAAGCCACTCAGTTGATTACCGAACGAAATAACATCGAAAATACTATTAAAGAAAAAATGAATGGGGTGATCGGTGAATATGGTTTTGCCATGGACCTGGTAATGCTTAAAGAAGTCGATTTACCACAGGCAGTGGTGGAGACCATCGAAGCTCAGCTCAATGCAGACGAGATAGCCAAGAAGACAAAAATCGAGAATGAGATAAAAAGGAACCAGTTGGATTTTGAGCTGGAGAAACAAAAGAAAGAAAAGGAGATGGCCATCATTACAG
>JAMWZA010000074.1 GCA_024305105.1 Marinoscillum sp. | reverse complement strand
CGATTACATAGATGTTCTTACCATATTTTGTTCTAAGGACGGTTTCGAAGCGTTCTAGTTTACTGCCTGCCGTTATTTTAACGAGGTTGGAAAGGGTTTTCTTGCGATAGTCTGGATGCACTACATCCATAAACTTTAAGTCAAAAACTTCCTCTTCTCTGTAGCCGAGCTTATTGCGCCAGGCTTCATTGACAAATCGAAAATCACCACTTGGCTTAAAGATCTGAATCAGGTCATTTGACGAATCGAAGAGTTCCTTTAAATGGAAGTTCGTCTTATCCACCAGGTCATAGAAGTTTCTATGGGAAGTGTCCAGCTCCTGCTTGAGTTGAGCATTTTCTTGTTGAAGCGCTTCTATGTCTGACTTAACCGCATCCATGCCAATAAAATTAGCCAATTAATGCTACTTTCGAGCTCGAAATGAGTGCTAAAAAAAATATACTCGTATCCGTAGTAGGGCCTACAGCTGTTGGCAAGACAAGCTTTGCCATTGGGTTAGCCAATAACTTCAAGACTGAAATCCTGTCTGCGGATTCTAGACAGTTTTATAAAGAACTCAAGATAGGTACGGCTAAACCTGATCAGTCAGAACTCGCTGCTGCTAAACACCATTTCATTGATTCACATTCCATTGAGGAGTACTACAATGTGGGGCAGTTTGAAGCGGATAGTTTGAAATTACTTGATGAGTTGTTCGAACGATATCAGACGGTAGTGATGGTAGGAGGGTCTGGATTGTTCTTTAAGGCTGTATGGGAAGGTTTTGATGCGATGCCCGAAGTTGATCTAAAATTGCGTAATCAGTTAAATACCGAATTTCAAGCTAATGGGTTAGAACCATTGCTGAAAGAATTAGAGAAGAATGACAGGGCTTATTTTGAAGAGGTTGATAGACAAAATCACCAGCGCGTCATTCGGGCATTGGAAGTTACTCGATCAACTGGGAAGCCATTTTCTTTATTCAGAAAAGGACAGAAGCCAAAGGATCGGCCATTTGATATGATTAAAATCGGTTTGGAAATGGAGCGTGAGTTGCTGTTTGATCGAATCAATCAGCGAATGGATGTGATGATTGACCAGGGATTGTTTGAAGAGGCTGAAAAGCTACTACCATTCAAAAGCCACAATGCGCTACAAACGGTAGGCTACTCTGAAATATTTGGATACCTGGAAGGTCGATATGATAAAGAAGAAGCCATCAGGTTGCTTAAGCGCAACAGTCGCAGGTATGCAAAGCGCCAGATGACCTGGTTTAAAAAAGACAGTGATGTGATTTGGATACATCCAAATGACCTTGATCAGGCCATTCAGATGATTCAAAATCGTTTAGATGCTTAAGATTTCTACCAGGCGCATTAGCTCCTGGTTGATTGGTTTGGCTTTGGATATAGCCAACTTGAAGCTGGTAAATGTGATTTTATCATTCACCACACCCACCATCACGTTCTTTTCTCCGTTTACCAGACCTTCTACGGCTGCCATTCCTAATCGAGAAGATAAGATTCGGTCATAGGAGGTAGGCGAACCACCACGCTGAATGTGTCCAAGAGTAGATACGCGTATGTCTAATTCGGGAAGTTCCTTAGTGACCTTGGCAGCAACCTCATGAGCATCACCTTGCTCACCACCTTCCGCCACTACGACGATCGAGGAGGTCTTTTGCTTGTCCCGGCCTTCTTTCAATGTATTGATTACATCATTGATCGTAGTAGAGGTTTCGGGCACCATCACCATTTCAGCGCCACCACCGATACCACTTTGGATAGCAATGTATCCAGAGTGTCTTCCCATTACTTCAATGAAAAATACGCGATCGTGAGAGTTCGCTGTATCACGGATTTTATCGATTGCGTCAAGTGCTGTGTTGACAGCTGTGTCGAAACCAATCGTATAATCAGACCCATAGAGGTCATTATCAATGGTTCCGGGTGCACCAACGATAGGAATACCATATTCTTCATAGAAAATATTAGCTCCAGTGAATGTGCCGTCACCACCGACTGCTACTAAACCTTCAATACCACGTTTTTTCAGTTGTTCGTAGGCTTTGGCTCGTCCTTCTTTGGTTTTAAAATCCATAGAGCGAGCCGACTTAAGAATGGTTCCTCCACGCTGAACGATGTTAGAAACAGAGTAGGATTTCATTTTATAAATATCCCCATCGATCATGCCGTTGTATCCATACTTGATGCCGTAAACATCCAGGCCAAGGTAGAGCCCCGTTCTTACAACTGATCGTATGCAGGCGTTCATGCCTGGCGCGTCACCTCCTGATGTAAAAACACCAATACTTTTCATATTTCCAAAGTTATAAAATTAGGGGGCTAAGTTGTTTCTTTGCTTTCGGAGGCCAATATTAACTAAAATAAAAATCCTTTAAAATTGATTGCCCATTCTATTAGGAAGAAAAAAAAATAAATGCGAAATAAGCGAGTATTAATCATTACTTATTACTGGCCACCAAGTGGAGGAGTGGGGGTTCAGCGCTGGATGCACTTTGCCGTCAACTTAAAGAAACTCGGCTGGGAACCAGTGATTTACACTCCTTCAAATCCTCAGTTTGATATTAAGGATGAGTCCTTGAGTAATTTTGTAAGAGGACTGGAAGTGGTGAAGCAAGAAATATGGGAGCCATTTAACTTTTTTCATCAACTCACTAGGAATAAGAATAAAGAGGATGTTAAGCAAGGGCTTGTTTTGGAGAAAACATCGAAAAGCTGGAAGGATGATCTGATCATTTGGATTCGGGGAAACCTGTTTGTTCCAGACCCTAGAAAGTTTTGGGTGAAAAAGTCGGTTCGCTTTCTTGAACAAATGGTCAAAGAGCGAAATATAGACTTAATGATCACAACAGGACCTCCCCATTCCATGCATTTGATAGGACTTAAGCTAAAGTGTAGGATTCCTGCACTCAAGTGGGTGTCTGACTTCAGAGATCCCTGGTCTGACTGGGACGTTATCCTAAAGCTTAAAACTTCCAGGACGAATAGATCAAGGCATCAATCAATGGAACGTCAAGTGCTGGGTGCGAGTGATTTGGTTCTGACAGTTAGTAAAAGACTGGCAACCAGCTTATCGTCAAAAGCAGAGGGTGTAAATGTTCAGGTTCTATCTAATGGAATCTCCGATGAACGAATTGTATCAGATAAAGCAAATCCATTAAATCAAGATCGTTTTATAGTCGGGTATTTTGGAATGTTAAATGAAATTCGCAATCCCGAAATGCTTTGGAAGCAGTTGGAAGCATTGTGTGAAAGCAACAGGTTGTTTAATCAAAAGCTGGAGATTAGACTAGGAGGTATTGTTTCCCAGAGTATTCAAGAAAGACTGGAAAGTAGCCCTCAGCTGCATGATAAGGTGGTTTTTTTAGGCTACCTGTCTCATGATGAAGTATTTGAAGAATATCATAAAGCGAGTTTATTACTACTATTACTCAATAAGAGTGACAATGCTCAATGGATTCTCCCAATGAAATTCTTCGAGTATTTATCGGCTGGTAAGCCAATTTTAAGTATAGGGCAAGTAGATAGCGAGCTAGGTGAAATTTTTCAGGAGTACGAGGTAGGAAAGATGTACGACTTTGAGGATTATGATCCTATTGGTACGTTCATTTTGTCTAATTTCGAGAAAAACTATTCACCTGATAGAAAGCAGATGTCTGAATTGCTGGATAGGTATTCCAGGTCTCGTCAGACTGATAAGTTGAGCTCACTATTGAATGATCTATGGAAAAAATAAAGTTTGGAATAATAGGGTGTGGTCGCATTGCAAAAAGACATGCAGGTCATATTCAAAAGCAAGGATCCTTAATAGCCGCGTGTGATACAAAACCAGAAGCGGTCGACAAATTGGTTGATGACTACCAATGTAAGGGCTATGCTTCTATAGATGAACTATTGACGAATCATCCTGAGATCGACGTGATTTCTGTTTGCACTCCGAATGGGATGCATGCTGAGCATTCGATTAAAGCTTTGGAAGCAGGTTTTCATGTTTTATGTGAAAAGCCAATGGCCATTTCGGTTTATGACTGTGGACGTATGATTACTGCTGCAGAGAAAGCCAACAAGCGCTTATTCATTGTTAAACAAAACAGATTTAATCCGGCTGTGGCCGAGGTGAAGAAGATTGTGGATGAAGGAAGGCTCGGAAAATTGCTTTCTGTTCAGTTGAATTGCTTCTGGAATAGAAACTTTAATTACTACGATACCTCAGATTGGAAAGGAACAAAAGATCTAGATGGAGGAACGCTTTACACGCAGTTCAGCCATTTCGTTGACTTGTTGTATTGGATTGTTGGAGATGTTGTAGATGTTTCAGCGATAATAAAAAATTATGCTCATGGAGAAGTTATTGAGTTTGAGGATACGGGGGTTGTTACATTGCGTTTCTTTAATGGAGCAATAGGTACTATTAATTATACTGTTAATTCTCATGGTAAAAACATGGAAGGATCAATAACGCTGTTTGGCGAAAAAGGTACCGTCAAGGTAGGAGGTCAGTACCTCAATAAACTTGAGTATCAGCACATCGAAGATTTTGAGATTGGAGAATTGTCTCCAGGAAATCCAGCCAATGAATATGGTGAATATCAAGGCTCAATGTCCAATCACGATAAGGTTTATGAAAATGTCATTGAGGTATTAACCAATAAAGGGGTAATTGCAACAAATGGGTTTGAGGGACTTAAGACTGTAGAGATTATTGATAAGATTTACCGTTCCGCTCATGGCTAACCCAAAGTTTTACGAATCAGGAATTAAAGACGTTGAGTTTGGTGTTGATGTTAAAATCGTTAAACCAGTGAACCTCTATGGTTGTAAAATTGGAGATGGGGTATTTATAGGTCCATTTGTAGAAATACAGAAGAATGTAACCGTAGGTGCCCGAAGTAAAATTCAGTCGCATACATTCATTTGTGAGCTCGTGACTATTGGAAATGATTGTTTCGTTGGACATGGCGTGATGTTTATTAATGATTTATTTGCTGCTGGTGGACCTGCTGGTGGGGATCAGGCCAAGTGGCAGAAAACAATAATTGGTCAAGGGGTAAGTATAGGCTCCAACGCTACCATTTTGCCCGTTAGTATTGCTGATAATGCCGTGATTGGTGCAGGGGCAGTCGTCACAAAAGATATTGAAGAAGCTGGGGTTTATGCAGGTAATCCTGCTAAGAAAATTAGAGAGCTATGAGTGTTCAATTTGTGGATTTAAAGGCTCAATATGAGTCCATCAAAGCAGAGATAGATCAAGCGATGAGTTCGGTGATTGAATCTACCAGTTTTATTGGTGGACCTATTGTTTCAAAGTTTGAGGAGGGTTTTGCGAAGTACCTTGGTGTAAAGAATTGTGTGGGATGTGCCAATGGTACAGACTCGATGGAAATCATACTTAAGGCAATGGGTATTGGTCTGGGAGATGAGGTGTTGGTTCCAGCGAATAGTTGGATTTCAACGGCTGAAGTGGTTAACAACGTAGGTGCAGAGCCGGTTTTTGTGGATGTGATCGAGGAGGAGTACACCATCGATCCTGCATTGATTCAAAAAGTTATAACCCCGAAGACCAAAGCGATCATACCAGTACATCTCTTTGGCTTACCAGCTAGAATGCCTGAAATAATGGAAATTGCCAATTCGCATCAAATCAAGGTAATTGAAGATTGTGCTCAGGCACATGGAGCATCTCTAAATGGGCAAAAGGTGGGGACCTTCGGACATGCTGCTTCATTTAGTTTCTATCCGGGTAAAAACCTTGGAGCTTATGGGGATGCAGGAGGGATAGTGACCAATGACGATGATCTGGCTAAAGACTGTCGAATGCTTGGAAATCATGGACAGCTTTCCAAACACGATCACCAAATAGTCGGTAGAAATAGTCGGATGGATACCATGCAGGCAGCCATTCTTTCGGTGAAATTGGCACATTTAGATAATTGGCTGGCACAACGTCAAAAGGTCGCTGGCTGGTATCAAAGCGAACTGAATTCATCGATAATAAAACCATTCACGCCACCAAAATCAGAGCACGTTTTTCATCTTTTTGTCATCCGTAGTGAGAAAAGAGAGGTGCTCAGAAGTCTATTTAGTGAAAATGGGATTGGTCATGCTATTCATTACCCAACCCCTTTACCTCTAGTGGATGCTTATGGATACAAATCACATTCAGCGAAAGATTTTCCTGTTGCCTTCAAACTGAGTCAGGAAATCATTTCTTTACCGTTGTTCCCAGAGATGTCTAAAGAACAAGTTGTAGCTGTTAGCACCATTGTCAATGGCGTAAAATGATTTCTGCTAAATTGCGCTAAACCAAATATTGACTATTCATCTGAACATGCTGAAGAACAGAACGGAAAAGATTGGTAGTGATCAACCTTGTTTCATCATTGCAGAAGTAGGTGTCAATCACAATGGTGACTTAAAGTTAGCATTGGAACTTGTTGATGCAGCTGCTAAAGCAGGAGTGGACGCTGTGAAGTTTCAGACATTCACAGCAGATTCGCTGGTCACACGATCAGCTCAGATGGCGACCTATCAGAAGACAAATATAGGAAGTGAGACATCACAATATGAGATGTTGAAGGAACTGGAGCTTCAGGAAAATGATTTTCTGGAGCTAAAACAATATGCTGAGCGTAAAGGACTAATTTTTATTTCTACACCATTTGATGAGCAAGCTTTTCAGCTATTAGAAAACATTGACCTGGAGTTGTATAAAGTAGGGTCAGGTGATTTAACTAATCTTCCATTGATTGAGCTTATCGCTAAGACACAAAAGCAGATGATCATCTCTACAGGGATGGCGAATATGGAAGAAATTCTTGAGGCTGTTGACGTTATCAAAAAGCACGGAGGTCAACCAATTATCCTACACTGTACCAGTAACTACCCAACTGCTGATGAGGAAGTGAATTTATCTGCTATGCAGCAGATAGCGAATGCAACGAATTGTTTGGTTGGCTATTCAGATCACACCACTTCATTGGATATACCAGCATATGCTGTGGCGATGGGAGCCAAGGTGATAGAAAAACACATCACTTTGGATAAATCCATGAACGGACCAGATCACAAAGCCTCGATCGATCCAACAGAATTGCAGGATATGGTTCAGAAAATTCGTTGGATAGAAACGGTGATGGGTACGGGAGAGAAAGTGCCAACGTCAGCAGAATTGGAAACGGCATTGGTTGCCCGTAAGAGTTTGATTGCCTTACAGCCGATTAAGAAAGGAGATCTGATTACAGAAAGCCATGTAGGAATTAAGAGGCCTGGAAGTGGACTGAAGCCAAAATACTTTCAGGATGTTATTGGTAAAAAAGCGGTTAGAGATATTGAACTGGAAGACCTGCTAGCTTGGGAGGATATCGAATGAGAAAGATTCTTTACGTAACGGGTTCTCGGGCAGATTATGGGCTGATGCGTCAGGTACTATTTGCAGTTGATAGAGATAGTCAACTTGATCTTGCAATTGCCGTGTTGGGAATGCATTTAATGCCAGATTATAATTCCATTGAAGATATTCAACGTGATAATCTAAAGTATTACAAGCTAAATGCCGTTCAATCCGCCGATGACCGTAAGTCAATGGGTGTTTTTGCCTCGCAATGTCTCGCTTCTTTGACTGAGTTGTTTGTGGAGGTTAAACCTGATATCATCTTGCTTTTAGGGGATCGAGCAGAGATGATAGCCGGAGCACTTGCAGGGACTTATTTGGGTATTCCAGTAGCTCATATTCATGGAGGCGAAGTGACTAGTACGGTAGATGAATCGGTCAGACATGCCATTACCAAGTTGGCTCAAATCCATTTTGCAGCAACACATGATTCCCTACAACGAATTAAGAAACTAGGTGAACGTGTAGACCGGATTTATCTAACAGGAGCTCCAGGCCTTGACATGCTAGACTCAAATGTATTGCCCCTGGCTAATTTATTATCCGTGTTGAAGCTATCAGGAGATAGAGATCTTATAGTGGTTTTATTCCACCCAGTGAGTGAAGAAATCGAGGATGCGAAAGTTCAAATGGAACATATTCTTGAAAGTGTAAGTGAGTTGGATGGCGATAAAGTGATTGTGTATCCAAATGCAGATGCTGGTAGGGGATCGATCATTGAGGTGATCAACGCGTATGCGTCTGGAAGTGATTTTCATGTATTCGGAAATCTATCACGTCAGGTTTTTGTCAGCTTGCTAGCCAATGCCCGGTTAATGATTGGGAACTCTAGTTCTGGATTGATTGAAGCGCCCACTTTTAAATTGCCAGTAGTCAATGTAGGTTCCAGGCAATCTGGACGGTTAAGAGGAGATAATGTAATTGATTCGTCATTTGATTTATCAGATTTACAGAAAAGCATTCAAAAGGCGCTTAGCTTTGAGTTTAAAGAGCGTCTAAAGACCAGTAAGAACCCTTATGGAGATGGTCAAGCTTCGGAAAGAATTCTGGAAGTACTTAAGAACATTGAATTAACAAGTGAGCTTATTCAAAAGCAAATAACATATTGATGGAGGATAATAGATTTGATGGATGGATGTCTCCGGAAATTAGAGATGGAGAACTGACCAAGTGGAACTGGATGGTTCAGAATGCCGATAATTTAGAGTTGGGTAGAAAGACTGATATTGGTTCATTCACTTACATCAATGCTAAATTTGGCGTGCACATTGCAGACGAAGTGCAAATAGGAAGTCACTGTTCTATTTACTCAATTAGCACCATTGATGATAAAACAGGAAAGGTCATCATCAAAAGAAACGCTCGCATTGGCACTCACAGTGTGATCATGCCTGGAGTAACAATTGGTGAAAACGCTATAGTTGGTGCTTTTTCCTTTGTAAATAAGGATGTGCCCAATGATACTGTGGTAGTGGGTGTTCCGGCAAAAGAATTGAAGAAAAAGCAATGAATATGATCCCATTGTCAAAGCCATACATCGATCAGAAGGAGATTGATGCCGTCGTTGAGGTACTTAGATCATCTACGCTAAGTCTGGGTCCAAAAACGGAGCAGTTTGAAAAAGAGTTTGCTTCATTAACAGGTTCCAAATATGGTGTCGCAGTAAATTCAGGCACATCTGGTCTTCATTTAGCTATAAGAGCACTCGGTATAGGCCCAGGAGATGAGGTGATAACCACACCGTTTTCATTCATTGCTTCTTCCAATTGCATACTTTTTGAGAATGCAACTCCCGTTTTTGTGGATGCAGAAGACCAAACATTCGGGATGGATCCTGACCTTGTCGAGGCAAAGATTACTGAAAAAACTAAGGCCATTTTGCCTGTGCATGTTTTTGGGAATCCATCGAGAATGACCAGGGTTATGGAACTTGCGGAAAAGTATGATTTAAAAGTGATTGAGGATGCTTGCGAATCACCATTAGCGACTCATTTTGGTAAGACGATTGGTACTCTTGGAGATGTTTCAGTATTTGGGTTCTATCCCAATAAGCAAATGACTACAGGAGAGGGAGGGATGGTTCTGACAGATAATGAGGAAATATACAAGCTGGTGCTGAGTATGCGAAATCAGGGCCGTGGAGATAGTATGCAATGGCTCTCTTTCGATCGGTTAGGTTATAATTATCGAATCAGTGAATTGACAGCTGCTTTAGGAGTGATTCAAACGGCGAAATTGCCTGAGATTATTGAAAGGAGATCTGCGGCAGCCAAAATGTACATGTCTTATCTCAGCGATATTCCTGAGGTTACTTTGCCGAAAACGCTAGAAAACACGAAGCACTCATGGTTTGTATTTTCCATACGAGTAAAATCGGAATGGCGAGATGAGATTTTAAAGGAATTAAATGCCAAAGGGATCCAGTCCAAGGCTTATTTTTATCCTTGTATTCATTTGCAAACTTATTACATGGAGTCTTTTGGGTACAAGAAGGGCGATTTTCCAGTTGCTGAAAAACTAAGCAACGAAATGATTATTTTGCCTCTTTTTACGGAGATTACTGAAGAGCAAATTAAAACTGTGACGGATAACTTGAAAGAGATTATCCATAAACTAAGGTAGCGTGAAGGATAGTTTTGAAGGAAAAGATATACTAGTAACGGGTGGATGCGGATCCATTGGATTGGAGATTGTACGCCAACTTATTTCGTTTAACCCCAAGAGGATTCGAGTCTTTGATAATAGTGAATCAGGACATTTTTATCTCAATCAAAAATTGAATTCAGAGAAAATTCGAAATCTGATAGGAGATGTACGCGATCGAGACCGTATTTTCCGTGCCATGGAAGGTGTGGATGTTGTATTTCATGCCGCTGCATTAAAACATGTGCCTTTCTGCGAATACAACCCATTTGAAGCTGTCTACACCAATATTATTGGTTCCAAACATGTGGTGGAGGCAGCTATCCAAAATAAGGTAAAGGCGGTTATTGGAATATCTACAGATAAGGCCGTAAACCCAGTCAATACAATGGGGGCTACTAAGCTTTTAAGTGAGCGGATTATTATCAATGCCCCGCTGGGAACTTCACCAACAAGCTTTGCTTGCGTACGATTCGGTAATGTCCTGGACTCTACCGGCTCCGTCATTCCAATATTTCGGGAGCAAATTGCCAACGGGGGTCCAGTCACTGTCACTTCTGATGAGATGACAAGATTTTTCATGACTATTCCTCAGGCCGTTTCATTGACATTAGAAGCAGCAAAAAGGGTCAGGGGTCGAGAAATATTCATTTTAAAAATGAATGCGTTGAATATCAAGGATCTTGCGGATGTGTTGATAGAGGCTTTCGGTAATGGGAAAGATATTCCTATCGTCAATGTAGGTGTTCGTCCTGGGGAGAAGCTTTATGAGGTATTGTTTACTGAGGAAGAGCTGCCGTATATCACTGAGGAGGAGGATATGTTTGTATTAAAGAACTCTCCGTATGATGAGTCTAAGGTATCTAATAAGTCGATCACCCATGAATATAGTTCCCTCAAGGCAGATCTATTGACGAAGGAAGAAATTAAGCAGTTATTACAAAGAGCGAAAATCATTTAACTCCATTGCCTAAGCATAGATTATTTTTAACCACTTCACCACTTAACACGGTTCTTGTAAGTGGGTATGCAAAGCATACCAAGCAGAGCGGAGATAGAGATATTCTCATTCTGGATCGACTTCAGCAGAAGAGCAGTATTGTCAATCAAATTAAGAAATTGAGTCGACTTCATCAGTTTGATAAGCTACTTGATTTCACACTTCCTGTTGAGGAGGTAGCTACTACCAAGCCAAGCGCTGTTAAGCGATTGACACGGTTCTTTAAGAAAAGGCCTGTTTTTAAGCAATTCTATGATTTCCTGTTTTACTTGAGGATGAGGAGGGATAATACCCTCTATAAGAATCAACTGCTAGCATCTGAACTTGGTAAAGTTAAGAATGAAAATGTTGAACTTTATTTACAACCTCTCCTCAGATTTAATCCATCCCTAAAAGAGATTTTCCCAGATGCTGAAATTCATTATTTTGAGCACGGAATTGGGGATTATCTGGACATTCTAACTGAAAAATCGGGAGGTGTCTTTCATTGTGTTTTTGAAGAGGGCTATAAGACTTATCTGGACATGCTTGGCAAAAGGAAAATTGAACCCGTTCAATCGGGGCAGTATTTTTCACAGATTGGAGCAAGTCAGACACTTCAGCACTTTCCCGAGCTGGATCAGTTAACAAAATATAAAGGTGAATTGGTTTTGCTTTTAACCCAGCCATTAGAAGATCTGGGTGTGGATACTGCCTTTTGGCCTAGTTTTTTGGAGAAAGCATTGCATCAAATCGAGAAGCCTGAGAGCAAGCTGTTTCTAATAAAAGTGCACCAAAGGCAAAATAAGGATAGTGTCAAAGTAATGCTTGATTACTTGCAGAATAAGGGGTTTCGGGTAGAGTTGTTAACAGACCCGTCTATTAACAATATTTGTCTTGAAGTGATGTTTGCTCTAATCAAAGAACAAACTACTCACGTGATCACGCCATACTCCTCGGCTATTTTCTATTTACCCAGATTGTATCCTGAAGCCAAAACTTCCTTTTTGTATTCTTATGACTCGATTAAAGGATTTGATGCTTTAACTCCAATACAGTATAAAAAGCGGTGGGCATTACTGAAGCAACTTTCAGATAGCATATGTGTTGGATTGGCTAGAGAATTCTAATTAGGAATATAAGGTAAATGAAACTCAGAATAATCAACGTCTCTTAAATGTTCCATAACTTCACTTTCAGAAGGGAGGTTGTTTAAATATTTGGACGCTATTTCGTCAGTAAAATCTTCATTTCGAGTGTAACAGATTTCCTTCGATTTGTTTTGTTTGATTGCGTCCATTGTGAAAATTTCCCCAGAATGTATTTTTTGAATCAGCCCTAAATGAGCACTTTTAACGGCATTCATACCTAAATTAAATACATTTCCAGTTTGAGTTGGGAGGGCATGAAAAAGCATATTTCCAGAATCAAGACCTTTGGATAGCAGGTGTATGGTTGCTCCAATCATGTGATAATTGCATTGATATGCAGCCCAAAAATTGCACGAACTTCCGCGGTAATAAGGCGAGATTCCCATATGAATATTGAATGCCTTCTTTTCGATCAGAAAATCAATCAACCATCCTTTTATAAATGTTGCTCCAAATACAATATAAATGTCTGACCTCAATGCTGGTTTAAGAATTTCACGAGAAATACTGTTTAAATCATGCATCTTGATTACAAGAGGATTTATGTGATTGGGTAGAAAGTTAATAGGCCCAAAAATAGATTGTTCTGCTTCCAGAACTCTTTTAAAGTACTCCTGCATTACAGAACTCTTTTTGTAGAAGTCCTGGACTATTCCGGGGAATACTGTGTTGGACTCCATAATTGCATAGACATTGTCAGCAATTGTAGACAAGGACCTAATCAGTGATAGGTGGCGGGGTTGATTGCTAGTGAAGATTGTAATATTCATAATCCAAAGTTCTTAATTAGGATTGAATGGTCAATCCTTGGATATTCAAGATGATTGAGGTTCGCAGTTTTTTTCATATTGGATCGAAATCCTAGTTTGATGCCAAGACTTTGTAAAATTTCAAGAGTTATTTCATTGTAAGAATTGCAAGGATGAGACATTGCCTTAATTGGTTGATCAATTATTGAACTTAGAATTTCATTGTTTCTATGGTATTCGTCCAATTGACTTTTCTCTGGAAGTACCTTCAAATTAGTAGGATGTGAGTGTGAATGCAACCCTAAAAAATGTCCCGATTTTGATAGTTTCAATAAATCACCTTTAGCATTCCATAAGTTTTCAGAGATGTTTTTAACATCAATATTCATTTCATTGATCATGGAGATCATCAATTGATCATATTGTAGTTTATTCAAAACGTGATCCCTGAGGAATCTAAAAATTCGATCCTTAGTAGAATAAAATGGGAAAGCCTTTAAATAATTGGAAGGGTCAAAGGATTTTAGTGCATTATTAATAACCTGTTCGTAATCTGACTTTTGAACGGTTTGCATAAATGCCTTAAAGAAGGAGTCAAAATCCGAAAAATATTTAGATCTGAAAAATCTGAATATCTCTAAATACTCTTTCTCATTGATCAAAGGTGAAGAGTATACGAACCAAAAAGCTGAGATGCCATGATTTCTAAAAACGGGCTCAGCAATATCAATCTGGCATTTTAGGTTATCATCAAGTGTAATGCAAATTTCTCTTTTTTTAAGTGTATTGGTAATGCTTTTTTTAAACCATTCGTATGGTTCAAGTATAATATGAGTCTTTTTTAGAATATTTAACAGATCATCTAATTGAGAAGAAGAAATACTGCCCTGCCCAATTGGGTGATTTTCATCATGAAAATGATGAAACATAATTCCATGTGGATCTTCAATACCGTGAATCATTATATAAAATTAGAGCTTTATAACTATTTGTTTCTAAACAACGATACATTGACTTAAGTGAATGACTTGAGCTTTTCAGGATATATTTTATTAACTATGTAACGAGCGAAAACATTTGTTACATCCATAAATGAAAGGCCTAAATTACTTTCAATTTCCAAGGTGTCAATTAACGGAAGCTCTGTACATGCGAGTAACACTTTTTCTACATTTTTTGAAGCAAAGTATCCAGCCACTTGCTTGAAACAGTCATTGGCAACATCGGTAATATTATCGGGAGAGCTCTTTATTCCAAAATCTTCATGACAAATCAAATCATGGACTTTTAGCCTTAGTTCTTTTGGTAGCCGGATGACGTTTTTATTAACCTTCTCAATGGCATCATGGTAAATTTCCGAATGGTAGGTGCCAATAACTGACATGATCCCAAATTTATGAGCTGGATCACTTTTGATTTCCTCTGCAACGGAATCAACAATACTGAGAAGTGTCAATGCTTGAAATTGATGATCAAAAGCATTTTTGATTGGCGTGAAAATCTCGGGTGAGTGAGCAGCATTACAAGCTATTACGAATGTGTCTGCACCAATACTGGCAAGAGATTTAATTGAATCTAGAATTGCTTGAGCTGGATTTAATGTTGATTTATTTAAGATAAAATCATTCCTATCAGGAATTAAGTTAGGTATAGATTGCAAGATAATTGGAATATGATCCTCATCCTTGCTTGCTTCAGTGTTGTTCATAATCTTATGAACCAAATCAAGGCTAGCATGCGGACCAATACCTCCAATTACTCCAATTACAGGTTTTTTATTATTCATTGTCAATCACATCGGTTTCCTGATAATGAATCAGATCAACCATTCTTTTTGCTTTAATAATATCCAGAGCAATGTTAGGATGTAAGTCTAGTAATTTCACCTGTTGAGCATTATTAATATCCAATAGTTGTTCAAAAACTGGATTTGGCCTTTCCATTATCTTTCTGAACTCTTTTTGAAATGAGGAATTTCCATACCAGTCGAGATAATCCATTCCGGATTTTCTAATTAAAAGCTCTATAAACTGTCTTTTTGAATGATTCTCACCCATAATTTTCTCGCGCTTTTGATCAGGAATATGAGCCAATGCTTTATCCTTTTTTATTATTAATGATCTCAGAATTTGCCGATTATAAAAAAAATCTTCTTCCCATTTTAGGCTATTGTCAAGTGTATATGGATAATATAAATATATGGGTTGTCTGGTTCCGCTAAGCGATTCATAGCCACCCATTGGAGAGTGTTTATTCAATATACGTTGATGAAATGTTCTGATTGTACTGAAGCTGCTTTTGTGGTTGTTTTCTCTGATAAACCCCCTCAAAGATTCACGAAAGTATTCTTTATCCTCATTGTTAAATATCTGAATAAACGTGTGATTCATGAACCAGTGCCTTTTGCCAAACTTCTCACCAAGCTTTTCTTTTCGGAGTCTATTTTTCATAACGGAGTTATATCCAGTTAGGAAGTCCAGCTGTTCTTCTTCTGTTTTAAGCGCAGTAAATGTTTTCCAACTGTTGTTGTCATTCGACACGATAAAACCATTACCTCCACAGAGCATATAGTTAAAATCGGGAGCTTGCTCAATAGGGTTTTTAAATACCTGACAGCCACCAAATGGACTGTTTTTAAGGTCTAATAAAAGCCTCTGTTCTATCCTGTTGGTTTTATAGCTCAGGTTGAAGGTTTTAAACCCGAAGTGCTCAGATATTTTTTTTGCGCTATCAAAAGTTGATGATAAGAACAGTTTTCTTGGCTTTGGGTCACCTACTGTACATCCAATAAGGTCCATATTGAATTGATGTGCATAAATTGGGATGATCCTTGAATCCATCCCACCACTATTACCAAAACCAAATGTCTCGGTGGGGTACATGCTATGAAGTGATTCAAACAGACGAGTAATGTCCTGATCAATCTGATTTACAGCATCACTGAGTGTAATGCTGGCATCTGGTTGCTGGATTAAATCCCAATACCTTGTTTCAGTTTTGGTCTGGTTGGTTATGTTATAGGTAATCCTGGTACCCGCTTTCAGTAATTGAATATTATTAAAATACGTTGCTCCTTCATCTGGAATGCGAATACATCCAATGAACGCCTTAAATCGAGATTGATTGATTGAGAGGTCTAAAGGCATGCCTTTCAACTTGACAATGTTCCAAAAGTTGGTGCTTACAATAAATCTTGTGTGATCGTCATATATATATAACGGAAGCATACCAAGCCGGTCATTTTTTATGATCAGCTCATTCAAATCTCGATCGTATCGAATTATATTAAAAATGCCCAATTTGTACTGGTCGGACAGGACGTCTTCCGGTCGATTGGACTGTTCATAGAAGACTCCATGACGAAAAATCAAATGATTTTCGATTACCACGCAATCACCTTGATAATAAATGCCCTCTAGCTTTTTGGCCCCATCAAATGGTTGGTTAGATAATGTGAATTGCTCAATCATACTAAGCTATAAATGCACCACTTTTTATAACCCATTCTAGGAATTTCAAATCTTCTTCACTATCCACATCATGGCAGATGTGATCCATAACAAATACATCAAACACTCCTTTTTCAGTAACCCTGTTAATACCCATGTCAAAAAAAGCTCGCTTGTAAAAATAAAATGATCCATTTATGTCGTAGGTCTGTGGAGCTTTTTGTCTGGATAAAAACCCATCTGAGGACTTGGAAATGGCATAGTCCTCTCCATCATATTCTACAATATTGAAGTAAGGGTTCTTGTGACCATGGTTCACTGAAAACGTGATTAACTTCTCGTTAGACTTTGATTGATTAAACGCTTTGATAAGGTCTGTTATGGTACGAAGTGGGGATGTAACATCAAGGTCTAATACAAAATCGTAGGACTTGTTATTTGTTTTCTCTGCAAACTTTAGTGCGTCTTTGATTACAGCTACTTTGCCAGTATCTGAAGTTCCAAGTTCGGCAGGCCTTTGGTATTCCGTAGTTAAACCACACTCTTTGGCAACCTCCTTTATCCTATCGCTATCAGTTGAAAGTAATATGTCTACGCCTGGTAAATGATTCTGAAAATCAAAGGCATGCTTGATGGTGTAGAAGATGAGTGGCTTACCATCTACTGGTTTAATGTTCTTATCAGGAACCCCAACAGAACCACCTCTTGCACATATTGTGATTAAGATATTACTCATCCTTTTTTCTTTAGGAAATTCGTTCCCATTGTTCCAATTAGCAATAATAGGAATATAATCGAACTTGCCTGACTAACCGTTTTTCCAAGTCGATAAGAGCTTGGGGCAAATCGAAATATGACCGTATGGCTGCCCTCTGGTATGTTCAACGCACGTAGCACATAGTTGGCTCTCATGATGTTCACTGGCTCACCATCTATCTTAGCAGACCAGCCCTTCGGGTAATAGATTTCAGAGAAGACAACCAATCCGCTTTCGGAAGCCTCTACCTTGTAGGTTAATTCATTTGGAGTTTTCTGTTCCAGTTGAACTGTGCCCTGACCAACTGAAATGTCACTCGTAAACCTCGATTTATCTATGACAGCTCCATTTCGTGAAAGTCCACATGTAGCGGAGATTTCTTCATCAGGAGATTGCACAGTCTGGATATTTGAAGCAAACCATGCATTACCTTGAGCTTTGTTATTAGGAAGTACGGCGTTTCGCGTTGCACCAGCCATAAAATATTTGGTGTTCAGCATGTTGAGAACAGGCGTATTAAATGATCTCTTGCCATCTTGAAGGTTGGTGATTATTGCTGATAGCTCATTATTTAAACAGCTGGAGATTAAATCCTGGTACCGCCTCATTTTAGCACCATGATATCCACCAATGGATTCATGAAAATAAGAGGTGTTTGCTTCATTGAATGGGTTTTGTAAATTAAGGACACGTTCACCTGGTTTAGCTTGCGATTGAATGAACTGGTTGGCTTCATTAGCTTTAACGATCGATGTAGATTGTTTTGTAAAACTATCTTCATTTACGAAACGCTTGCCTTCTATTACCATGTCAATGGTGATCAGTATCAGGAGTCCCGCAATTAACAGCTTCTGAGAGATTTTGTCTTTGATAAAAAACCACATAAAGGCTCCTGAAAGGAGAATAAAGGTGAGTGCCTTAAAAGCCCCTTTTTGTAACATGGTCTGACGATCTTCTCTCAGTGCTGTTACGAACCAGTCTGGAAGTTGAGCATCTATTGATCCTTTGTAGCTAAAGAAACCAGCAATGACTAATAGTGCCAGAGCAAACCCTCCGCAAATAGCTATTGCCTTTAGAAGTGTTTCTTTTTTATTGTCAGATTTCAGCCACTGCTGTAGTCCCTGAAAACCAAGTAAATAGATACAGAAAATACTGATGATAATGGTAAAAGTGACTGATCTGAACTTGCTGTATAAAGGAAAGTAATCATAGATGAGGTAATTGAAAGATTCAAAGTTTTTACCCCAGCTTAAAACGATGCCTAGAATTACCAAACTGGCCAGCCAAATGGTTTGCTTTCTGGGAAGTACGAAAAATGCCAGCACAAAAAAGAAAATTGGGATGACCCCAGCATAATAAGGAGCTGTCAAGGGTTGATCTCCCCAATAAGTAGGAATGCTTTTTAGTTGATTAGAGAGTTGTACACCACGATAACCTGCGTTTTGGAGACTTAGTGCCACAGCAGAGGTCTTACTTAATTGTTCGGATGAAGAGCCTCCGAAAATATTGGGGATGAACAAAACCAGAGGTTCAAAAATCCCATTGCTGTAATTAAAAACATAATCTTTATCCAAACCACCTGATTCGCCTTGCACAGTAAGCTCAGAAGGACCTCTTGTTGAATATTTAGAATACTCATAGAGAGTATAAATTTTCCCAAAATTCATTCCTAGAGCTAGAATGGCAGCTCCGATTAAAATGGTGGAATTCAGAACAAATTTTTTGACAAAACCTTGCTTTACATGTGAGTAAAGTTGATAAACCCCATAGGCTATCACAATAAAAAGAAGGTAGTAAGTGATTTGTAAGTGATTTGCATAGATCTCAACCCCCAAAGCAATGGACGTTACAAGTAGTCCCAGCCACCTGTTCCGGTCATAGGTCAAATGGATGCCTGCCAATACCAGAGGCATTAAGGATATGGCAAGAGCTTTAGAATTGTGCCCAGCCATATAACTGATGATCATGAATCCATTAATAGCAAAAACCACCCCACCCAATACAGCTATCCAGGGATTCACTCTAAACGAGAGTAACAGAATATAAAACGAAATCCCAGAGATGATCATGACGCTTGCGGGACCACTAAACCCTAACCTCAATATGAAATTCCCGGCAGAAATAATGATGTTGCTAAAGTCCGCTCCATTTAAGTATGCCGGCATACCCGAAAATGTCGAGTTGATCCAAAGAGCTTCTTCACTAGATGTTTTTTCGAATTCTTCAGCTTGATGACTTACAGCTCTGCCTTGTATTACATCATGCTGAGAAAGCACCTTGCTTCCCAGCATCGCAGGAGCGAAAAAAATCAGGGTGATTAAGAAGACAACTATGATTGCAATTATGTGCGGAAGAAGGTCTTTAATGGTTATTCGGTCAAAGATTTTCATGAGATGTATTTAAACAATCTATTTAAGATTTGATCAATTAGTCGATTAATGTCGGTTGATATTTTGAGGAAATATATGGAAACCCCGTAACTCAAAGTTATCAAAATTGATTTGGTTATTATGTTATATAATGGGCCGAGTTCCAATTGGATATTTATGGCCAACAAATAAATTACAACAGATACAATTAATAAAATAAAGTGATTTTTTGTGAACGGTGTGAGGTTGTAGCGTTTCTTTAAAAACAGGAATTTCATGGCATTGTAAATGAGCATGCTTATGAAAAAAGACCAGGCTGCACCGTTAATTCCAAAGGAAGGAATTAGAAGAAAACAAGTGATGAGAGTAATCAGAGCATACAGAGATGTGAAAATAAGCAATGATTTGTAGTATTTGGAATAGTTGATAATCTCAGAATTAAAGCCAAAAATCAAATCAACAACTTTGGCAGCACTAATAATAATAACTACCATGGTACCTTGCCTGAAGATTTCTCCTTTTGGTATTAATAGAAACAATTCATCCAGATTACATATTACGCCAAGTAGAATCAAAGTGGCCATTACTCCAAGTGTGAGTGATGATTTTCTGTAGAGGTTATTGATTTCGAGAAGATTGTTTTCTTTAAATTCTCTTGTGAAGATAGGAACCAACACTTGCTGCATGGACCGCTTTGGCATTTCTATTACTGTAGCGATGTAGAAACAAGTCGTAAAAATACCATTGGCATCAAGACCTATATAAATAGACACAAGAAGAAAGAATATCTGATTGGCAATGGCACCACCAAATGAGATCAATAGTAAATTTCCACCGAATGTGAAAAGCTCTTTTCTGAGTGAATGACTTATTTCTTTTATGTGTAAGACAAATCTAAAGTCGTGGACCCATATCAGGTGGGTTAAATTCAGTAAAAGTGCCAATGCATAAATGCCGCTTATAGATTTTACTAAAATGTCAAAGTCAATCAATTGAAAACTAAAAAGTAAGATGAGTATAATGTTGGCAATTCTGAGGAATACATTACGAAGAAACTCTGCAAAAATGGTGTCAAGGAGTGCTCTGGAATAGGCCGTTAATTGATTAAACA
Organism: Marinoscillum sp.; assembly: GCA_024305105.1. Classification (GTDB taxonomy): domain Bacteria; phylum Bacteroidota; class Bacteroidia; order Cytophagales; family Cyclobacteriaceae; genus Marinoscillum. Next base: position 4,627 of record JAMWZA010000074.1, on the reverse strand, counting down.
AACTATAAAACAACAGTATCAATAAGCTGATAAAGAGGTATTGGTTGTAGGAATCTGATTTTTGTTCGAAAATTGACTGAATCAAGGGTAAAAACAACCAAACCGACGCTATCAGAATAGCATTGGAGATCACAATAATGAAGAACTGGAAGGTAAAGAGATTTCTTTTTGAATCTAAACTTTCATCCACCTGATGAACCAACCTAAGATAGGTGCCTGGCATCCCCAGACTGACTACAGGTGCCAGCATCAGTCCGTTAGAAATCACCAAATTGACCAATCCGATTTCTTCTTCGGTCATGTACATGGGCCTAAGGATTAAAGTGGATACGTATCCTGCAATAACACCCATATACCCAATAACCGTAATCCAAAAACTCTGACGTATTACTACTCCCATATTGAGTCGTGAAGTTCATTATTTTATTTCTAAAAACTAGATGAACTGGGTGAAAAGCACTAAAGGGTTAAGAGGTTGATTTCGGATTAGAAGATAAAGTGATAATCACACCCTTCTCTTTTGTTGTGTCGGCCAATTGTCTCCTTTATGAAGGCTTACATCAAGTGTTTGTGGATATCGAAGAAGAAACTTTAGGTCCAAATCCAAAGTTGGTAGAACTCGCAATAACTGAACGAACGAAAGGCTATTGCCGGTTGATAGCTTTGGACAGCCCAACTCCAAGACAGAATTGATGCAGCTGGCCGGGGAGCATTCACTTAATGTGATTGAAGATTGCTGTGAATCATACCGGCGAATTATGAGAAAAGAAATGTTGGTAGTTTTGGACATACTTCAGTATTTGGCTTTTACCCAAACAAACAAATAACCACTGGAGAAGTAGGAATGCTACTTACCAACAGTGAAGGAAAGCCATGGACCGATGATTTGATCTTTTCTGGTCGAGACTATTATGTCGCAGATTCACTAAAAATGGGGTCAAAACATCTAAGAAATAATTTATTTATGTTTGACCATAGATATGAATACACGTATAATGAAAAAACTATTCTACGTCCTGCTTGCACCTATTATATTCTTAAATTCTTGTAAAGAGGGTGAGTTTGAAACACCTAAGGGGTCTTTCACTTTTTCCGCGAATGTATCGAATAATCTCAATGGACCAGTAACGGAGGAGATATCTACTATGATGGTTACTGTAGAATCCGGGGGAGAAGTGGTATTGGAAAACCATGAAGTTGCCGTGAATGGATTTCGGTCAGAACCTATTTTACTTGAAGTTGGCAGTTATCAGGTTACCAAGTTCATTCTATTAAACGCATCAAATGAGGTGGTTTATGCTACGCCTAAATCAAATTCAGTTCTTGCCAATTTGGTAAGTACTCCGCTACCTCAAAGCTTTGAGATAATTGCTGATGAAGTTAGCAATATGGAATTGGAAGTAATCAGTACTGACTCATTAGATCCTGAGGATTTGGGATACAGCTCATTGGGATATAGCATAGTACCGACTGTACAAATTTTAGTTAGTACATTGATCAATGATGGTACAACCACAGCTTTTGCAGAAACGAATTTGTTGGTCCGAACTGATCAAGATACCATCTTTTCTATCGTTCTGGCTGATTCAATCAATGTTCTCACGCTTAGAAGTGATTATGGTTCTCTTGATTTTCATTTCACACTTCAAGATAGTCTGACAGAGACGCTAATAGTGTCGCAGGAAGAATTAATGACTTATAGAACTACTCCACTAACCATCGTTTTCAATTTAGATACTGGCCATTCTATTGAACTAAAACCCGGACCTGAAGATGACCTGAAGAAGGAAAAGATGCATTATTGAGTCTGTTGAATACTGATAAGAACTATGGTAATAGTGAAGATATTCACTTATATGGATGGACTGTTAGTGGTCAGTTCGTTACTCATCATATTTTAATTGATTTTGATCTTTCTTCATTACCCGAAGGTAGTAATATAGATAGGGCACTTATTTCATTATACTATAAACCCGAGCTCTTTCTATCAGTTGTCCTATCATCCTCACAATTCGGGTGATAATTCATTTACAGTTAGTAAAATAACTGAGAGTTGGGACGAAATGTCAGTCACGTGGAACAATGCTCCTTCAGCATCTGAAGTAAATCAAGTTCACGTTGAGAATCGACCAGGAAATACTGTTAACTATGATAATATTGATATTACGGATCTCATAAAGGATAAATATGCAAACCCAACGGACCACCATGGATTTTTAATCAGACATACTGATGAAACCTACTACAAAGTGGCTTTCCTTGCTTCGAGTGATCACCCTGATGAATCAATAAGGCCATCTCTGAAAATCTATTATCATTAAGCCCTTTTAGAAACCATCATGGTTTCAACTAAAAAACCACAACTTAATTGCCATACCGAATACGGTAATAAGCAGAATCAGACGAATCCATTTATCGTCTTTACCCACTGACCACCTGCTGGCAATCCAGCCCCCGGCTGAATTGCCAGCAGCTAATGTCAATCCATAGTCCCAGCGGATTTGATCTTCCCACCAGAAGATTCCTAAGGCCACCAGGGTGTAGCAAACAATCACAAAAGACTTGATACTGTTGGTTTTGGCCATGTTGAGTCCATGAATCCCAGTAAGTGTGGCAATAATGAGAAAACCCACACCTGCCTGAATAAAACCTCCGTAAAGGCCCACAAAAAAGAACAGCGTAATGCTAAGAAATTTACTTTTTGGAGAGAAGAGTTCTTCTGCTCCTTTCTTTTGGAGATAGGGTTTTAGCACGGTCAGGACCATCACAACGAGCATCACTATTGCTAATATTTTATTGAAGAGCTCTCCTTTGATGTCCACAGCGAAATAGGCTCCTATTATGCAACCGATAACTGCCGTAATGCTGACATAAATCGCATATGGAAAGACGGTAACGCCCTTGCTTTTAAACCCACCCACAGCTACAAGACTTTGGAGAAATACGCCGATCCGATTGGAGGCGTTGGCCTCACTAGAGGGAAGCCCCATGAATATGAAAAGTGGTAAAGTAATTAAAGATCCACCGCCAGCGAGCGTGTTGATGACGCCAGTGAACAAGCCAACCCCAATCAATATAAGCGCCTCGATTAAGGTCATAATAAGATATCAGTTTCGGATTTTTTACACTCCAGTTGATCCGGACAAATGTTGAGTAATTCAGAATTTGTTTGATTCAATAATGGGTGCGTTTCATCAGGAGCAATTTCTGCCAGAGGCATCAGGGCAAATCGTCTCAAAGGGATGCCAGGATGCGGTATCGTGAGTTTATCCGTTTCAATGGTTTCATTGTCATAATAGAGAATGTCTATGTCGATGATTCGTTCACCCCATTTCTTATGGCGCTTTCTTCCCATTTGATTCTCAGAATCGAGGCAGCATTGCAGGAGCTTTTCAGGAGAATGAATGGTGTCTATCCGAAGGACCATGTTGTAGAACCAAGGTTGATCTTCGTTGCCCCAGGGAGCGGACTCAAACAATGACGAATAATCGGTGATGCTCATCTCATGAGCTTCCAGAATCGAAGCGGCTTGCTTTAAATTTTGCAACCGATCCCCCAGATTTGAACCTAACAGCAGAAAAATTCCTTTCATCAAAAGCCTTTAAACATTTAGTCGGTACGTCCGTGTTAAATTAGCTGGTTCATTAGATTTGCAAATTACTATTATTTAAAAAGATCGCATGTCATTTATTCGTAATCTCTTAGCTACCCTGCTTGGATTGTTCATTTTTTCCTTCATTGGATTGATTTTCGTGTTTGGTATTATCGCTGCTGCAGGATCTGATTCTGCTCCTGAGGTGAAGAGTAATAGCATCTTACATCTCAATCTTTCTGGTGTGGTGGTAGAAAAAGCCATAGACGACCCTTTGCAGGAAGTGCTCGGTGGAGGACCTGCCCCAATTAGCCTTTTGGATTTAATAGAAGCGATAGAAGCGGCAAAATACGATGATCGGATTAAAGGGATTTATCTGGAGCCTAAATTTTTGCAAGCCGGTTATTCTTCTTTACAGGAGTTAAGAGATGCAATCCTCGATTTTAAAACGAGTGGCAAGTTCGTTCATGCCTATGGTGAGTACATCAGCGAAGGCGATTACTATTTGGTGTCTACGGCTGATTCTATTTACCTAAATCCAGAAGGTTCATTGGAATTCAATGGGTTAACTGCTGGCGTCACCTTTTTCAAAGGACTTTTCGATAAATTAGATATCGAGCCTCAGATTTTCAGGGTAGGGGAGTTCAAAAGTTTTATTGAGCCATTCGTGAGAAAAGACATGAGTGAGCAAAACAGGCTACAGCTGACTGAGTTGATTACTTCGGTTCATGATACCTATCTGGCCAATGTGTCAGAAGTTCGCAATATTCCTGTGGATGAACTCAAAGGGATTTCCAATCAAATGCAAGTTCGTTTTCCTGAAGATGCAGAGCGACTGGGGTTGGTTTCTAAAGTGGCGTACGAGGATCAAATGAGAGATTTGCTGAAAAGTGAAATAGGGCTGGACAAAGACGCTGATCTCACTTTGATGAGCTACACTAAGTATCTAAAAACGAACCCTGGTGGAGAATATTCATCAAATAAGATTGCCGTTATAGTGGCTAACGGAGACATAGTGATGGGATCTGCTGATGG
>JAMWZA010000073.1 GCA_024305105.1 Marinoscillum sp. | reverse complement strand
AGACGGCTTGCTGAAAACAAGCAACTCGTCGTTACAGCCAATCTTTGGGACAAAGAGATCTCCACCAAAAAAAGCAATGTAAAGATAGATGGAAACAAAGCCATTTGGGCCAACAAATGGGATGCCGCCGGAACGGAGGTAGAATGGAACATGGTGCATTACGATGTTCAGCTGATTGGTGGAGTCACCCTGCACTCCGGTAAGATTGCGGAAATGGCCACTGGTGAGGGTAAAACTTTGGTCGCCACACTACCTGCTTACCTCAATGCACTTGCCGGCAGAGGCGTTCATATAGTGACGGTCAATGACTATTTGGCCAAGCGTGACTCAGAGTGGAACGCACCAATTTTTGAATTCCATGGGTTAAAAGTAGACTGTATAGACAAACACCAGCCAAACTCTCCAGAACGAAGAGCGGCCTATCAGTGTGACATCATCTATGGTACGAACAATGAGTTTGGGTTTGATTACTTAAGAGATAACATGGCGCGTAATCCTGATGAACTTGTTCAGGGCAAGCACCACTATGCCATGGTGGATGAAGTGGATTCGGTATTGATTGACGAAGCACGAACTCCACTGATCATTTCCGGACCAATTCCTAAAGGAGATGAACACGAGTTCTACGAACTCAAGCCACGAATCAATAAGCTGGTAGAAGCGCAAAGAAAGCTAGTAGGTGATTACCTTAATCAGGCCAAAAAATTGATCAAGGAAGGGAACGAGTCTGAAGCTGGTTTGCCCCTGTTCCGGGCGTTCCGAGGCTTGCCGAAAAACAAGCCCTTGATTAAGTTCTTGAGTGAGACGGGAATCAGAGCCTTACTTCAGAAAACTGAAAACTTTTATCTTCAGGACAATCAGAAAATGATGCCTGAAGCGGATGACCCATTGTTCTTCACGATTGATGAGAAGCACAACAGTATCGATCTTACCGAAAAAGGAATTGATCTGATCACAGGATCTGGTGAAGACCCAAGCTTCTTTATCCTTCCGGATATCGGAGATGAAGTAGCGAAGTTGGAAAACAGTACGGACGTTGACGAAACAGAGAAACTCAAGAAAAAAGAGGAAGTCATCCAGGACTACAGCGTAAAAGCCCAACGAATCCACAGTATCAACCAACTCCTGAGAGCGTATTGCCTGTATGAAAAGGATACAGAATACATAGTAGTAGAAGACAAGGTGAAAATCGTAGATGAGCAAACTGGCCGGGTTATGGATGGCCGTCGTTACTCAGATGGATTACACCAGGCTATAGAAGCAAAGGAAAATGTGAAGGTGGAAGACGCCACGCAGACTTACGCTACGATTACGCTACAGAATTACTTCCGAATGTACCATAAGCTCGCCGGTATGACCGGAACAGCTGAAACGGAAGCAGGAGAATTTTGGGATATTTATAAACTAGATGTTGTTGTAATCCCAACCAATCGTCCAATTGCCAGAAATGACGAACATGACAAGGTTTACAAAACCATTCGTGAGAAATTCAATGCAGTGGCAGATGAAATCGTAGAGCTACGTCAGAAAGGAAGGCCAACACTCGTGGGTACTACTTCAGTAGAGATCTCCGAGTTGCTTTCGCGAATGCTGAAAATAAGAAACATCGACCACCAGGTGCTCAATGCAAAGCAACATGCTCGTGAAGCTGATGTAGTTGCTGAAGCTGGTAAACCTGGCACGGTAACCATCGCTACCAACATGGCTGGTCGTGGTACAGACATCAAACTAACTCCAGAAGCAAAATCCGCTGGTGGGTTGGCTATTATTGGTACAGAAAGACACGAATCTCGTCGTGTGGATAGACAGCTAAGGGGTCGTTCAGGACGTCAGGGAGATCCGGGATCATCTCAGTTTTATGTGTCTCTTGAAGATAACCTGATGCGCTTGTTCATGTCGGACCGGGTCGCTAAGATCATGGATAGACTGGGACTGCAGGAAGGTGAGGTCATTCAACACAGTATGATTACCAAATCGATTGAGCGGGCTCAGAAGAAGGTGGAGGAAAACAACTTTGCCATCCGTAAGCGACTGCTCGAATACGATGATGTGATGAACTCACAGCGTGAAGTGATTTACAAACGTCGGAGAAATGCATTGTATGGTGAGCGTCTCGAGTTGGACATCAACAACATGCTGTATGACACATGTGAGGACATTGCATTGAATGCCAAAGCAGGAGATAACCTGGACGGGCTTAAGCTCAACGCGATCAGTGTATTGGGTATTGACTTTCAGATCACTCAGGAAGAACTCGTTAAAACCAACGAGATGGAGCTTACTCAAAAGCTCTACAATGAGGCTCAGAATCATTATCTCGAAAAGAATAAAAACATCGCTCAGCGGGCACTTCCATTGCTGAAGCAAATACATAAAGACAAGGGAGCTACAGTAGAGAATATTCTTGTTCCATTTACAGATGGTAAGAAGCAAATTGGTGTAGCTGCGCCTTTAGAAAAGTCTGTGGAGACGGAAGGCCGAGCGATGATCAAATCCATGGAGAAAATGATCACACTAGCGATCATTGACCAGACATGGAAGGAACACCTTCGCGAAATGGACGACTTGAAGCAATCGGTGCAGAACGCGGTTTACGAACAAAAGGATCCTTTAATCATTTATAAGTTCGAAGGATTTGAGCTATTCAAAGGATTCCTTGGTAAGGTCAATGAAGAATGTTCCAGTTTCTTAATGAAATCACACATTCCGGTTCAAGACCCTAACCAGGTACAAGAAGCTCGTAATCAGGGCTCAAAGCAGAACTACAAGGAATCGAAGGAAGATAGTGGCTCGTTGCTTAACAGAGGGCAGGCGAGTAATAACAGACCTCCGGCAGAGAAAACACAACCTGTGCATACAACTAAAATAGCTAGCAGAAATCAGCGAGTGACCGTTCAGTATTCTGATGGGTCTGTTAAAAAAGATGTTAAGTACAAGACTGTGGAAGACGACTTAAAGAATAATAAATGCGTGCTCTTAGACTCATAATACTCGTTTCTTTAGTGGCTGTCGTTAACAGTTGTAAAACCTCGTCTGTTATCTCATCTGATAGCAGTACGGAAGCGTATCGTGAAGACTTGTCTATTTTGCGACCGGAGCTGAGAAGCGCTAAAGTAGACACCATAGAAATTGACTCAAGCAAAGTCATGGCCCGTACCGAGCGGATCGCCGGGCATATAAAAATAGAACTCGATAGCGTGAATCAAATCATCATCGAGCAAAACCGGGCGAGAAAATTCGTAGATGGTTTTACTATTCAAGTTTATACAGGAACAGATCGTGACAAAGCTAACGAGGCAGTGAATACAGTCCGTTCAATGAATCCGGAGCTTGAACCAAAAATGCGCTATGTACAGCCCAGCTATAAAGTGCAGGTTGGTCAGTACATAAGCAAGCTTGAAGCCCATGCCATTTACGAATCACTAAGAGACGAATTTCCTCTAGCACTACTCATTCCAGAAAGAATCCCTGTCGACTATGACTGATACGATATCCGCCATTAAGCGCTTATCAGAAGAATACTATAAAGATGTACTTGATTACAGAAGACATCTGCATAGCAATCCTGAATTGTCTTTTCAAGAATACCAGACTGCCGATTTCATTGAAGCCAAACTTCGTGACATGGGCATTACGGATGTAGAACGTAAGGCTGACACAGGCATTACGTTTTTAATCAAGGGAGCTAAAGACAATGGTAAAACGGTGGCCATGCGTGCAGATATTGATGCGCTACCTATCAAAGAAGCCAATGATGTTCCTTACAAGTCCAAAAACGAAGGAGTAATGCATGCCTGTGGGCATGATGTACATACCTCCTCTCTATTGGGAGCTGTAAAAATACTGACAGAATTAAAAGATCGCTTCGAAGGGACTGTTAAAGTGATTTTCCAACCTGGAGAAGAGAAATTGCCCGGCGGAGCATCGCTCCTAATCAAGGAAGGAATTCTTCAGAACCCTAAGCCTAATCGCATTATTGGTCAGCACGTAATGCCCTTGATCGACTCAGGTAAAGTCGGCTTTAGAAAAGGAATGTACATGGCAAGTGCAGATGAAATCTACTTTACTGTAAAAGGCAAAGGTGGACATGCAGCCATGCCGGAAAATTCCATTGATCCAGTCTTGATCACCAGTCACATCATTGTAGCGCTGCAGCAAATTGTCAGTCGGAACTGTAGTCCTAAGATTCCTTCGGTACTATCCTTCGGGAATGTAGAGGCCAAAGGTGCCACCAACGTCATCCCAAATGTAGTAAAGGTGCAAGGGACCTTCCGAACTTATGATGAAGCATGGCGTGAAGATGCACATAAGCGCATGATCAAAATGGCCGAGGGCATTGCGGAATCCATGGGAGCCACTTGTGAGTTTACAGTGATGAAAGGCTATCCACATCTCAAAAATCACCCGGAATATACCGAAGCAAATATCCAGTCAGCGAAGGAGTACTTAGGTGAAGAAAATGTAGAAGACCTTGACCTGTGGTTAGCTGGCGAAGATTTTGCGTACTACTCTCAGGAAATTGACGCATGCTTCTATCGGTTAGGCACTCGCAATGAGGCCAAAGGAATTACTTCAGGCGTACACACACCTACTTTTGATATCGATGAAGATGCCCTCAAAATTGGAATGGGACTATTCAGCTGGTTAACAATTGCAGAGCTGAATCGCTAAAATTGATTTCGTAGAATCTTAGTAGAATTCCTTCGCTTGAATTTATCTACTTTCCTCTGGTAAAAGTCTAGGTTGTGATAAAAACTCAAACGTGGTATGTGTCTACTTTCATACTCATAAGGATTACCGGCATGACGATAGGTCCACATGTATCCCGCTTGAACCTGTATTTGATTATTGATAATGTAGCCGAGCCCAACGAACATCCTATTGTCCTCGAAGTGGTTAAACAATATAGACTTTCCTGCTTGCATGAATATCTCTTCATAAGCCGATAAAAACAAAGTGCCAGGAACCAAATGATCGTGGTTTAATGGTATATAAGTAGAAATTTTGTATCGAAAGCGGAAGGTCAATTCAAACGGTGCATCAATGTAGTTTTTCTTTGCCCACCGCTGCTCTGTTCGTACCTGATGATACACCTTAGCTCGATCAAAGCGCATGACGAAAACAGTCTGCTGCCAAAATCGAAACTGTGGAACGACATTATCGACGTTTGGATCATCCAGCTGGTCTTTTTTAGCCCAGTAAAAGGGCGTAACTACTCCCGCAGTGAATTCCATATTGGGATTGGGAATGTGGGTAACCCCAAAGCGTAGGTATATATTGGCCATGCTTTGAAAATTATCTCTTCTACGGTAGTGATACTCCCCATAGTAATACCACTTCGGGGCCAACCGATATTTTGTATACAGCCCCAGCCAACCCTCCACATTGTGCTTGATGTGTTTTTCTGGCAACTCTTCCTTTGGTGCATCCTGCGCTGGGAGTAGGCTTGCCATCATCAATAGAATGGCTACACTCAAAAATCTTTTAGTCATATTTCGAGTAGTTCCATTAGTTTTTGAGAAGTAGTATTCTTTTTGACTTCCTTGTTGATCTGGTCAGCTTCTTCAGGTAGCTGAATGAGTTCTTTCAATCGTTGGAGACTTTCATAAGCTTGTTCGACATGCGTGTATACAGCATTAAGATTCTGCTTTTTAGTGGCTTGACGCAGGTTTTCCTTTAAAAAGTCTTCAGCTACCCGTTCATAAAGCTTTCTATAAAGGCGAACAGGTACATTTTCACTAAAGGTGTAAGGATCAAACTGGTAGACGGTATAAAGTTCGTCTAATTGAGGTATTGCTTTTTCAATTCCATCTAACATTCGAATAATGTCCTGAGAAACCAGAATTTGCTGCTCCAACGTATCAAGCAGTCCAGCTTTACTAATTGCATCTGTCACATGTCCTATTTCTTTCAGGCTCTTCTTGAATAAATTTTCTACAAACTTTTCATGGAGATAAGCCTTAATCCGATCAGTTTCTGACTCTGGCTTAACCTGACTAAGGGCTGAATCAAGTGCCACCAACTTTTTTCCCACGTTGAGTGTACGCAGATTCACCTCATTCTGACGAATTTGGCGTGAAACAATCTTATTGGACACTTTGCTGAGTGAGTCTCCCAAAAAAGCACGCTCGGCCATGTTCTGTGAAAAATAGAAAATGAAACTTTTCTCAAGAGATGACAAAGGAGCATAGCTGATCACTTCTTGTCGGCCATCGTACGTCAGGGAATCTGATCCCAAAGTTTCTTTGACATACTGCAGTAACTGACCTTCTCGATAATAATACCCAAGTTCATCCGCTAGAATAATGCTCTTCCATGGCTGAATCTTACTGAGTAGTTTCATTTGTTCCTTATACCAGGCATGAATCAAATGGAGCGTATCGTTTTCCAGATACGTAAAATCTTCCAGGTCCAGGTCATTTAATTGTTCAAGCGAATTTCCCAATCGCGAGTCATAATCTTTCCACTCAACCACCGCGTTTTCCTCGGATTCGGAGAGTGGATAAGCCATTCGATTCGTACCAAGTGCTAAGCCATTCTTCTGAAAATAGAGGTACTCATTTCTAAAGAGTTCAGTCAAGATTTCTTCGAGATAGCCATTAGCTTCTTGTTGTAGCTGAGAATAGGGAGATACGCTCGGATACCCATCATCAAATTGTAAGCTAAGTGGTATATTGAACAGGTCGTCGTAATTAGACCCATCAGATAAATAATTACTAATCTTAGGACTGTGTGGGTATATGACAGCAGTGAGCGTATCACCTTCACTTACTTTTACTACTCGATTCAGTATGCCTGACTGATAACTTCGGAATTCCTCGATAAGCTTTTCTTCATCCAAATAAGTAAATTTCCAGTCTCCGATCATTAAGCCATTCTCTGCCTGACCCTCAATTTTTATTTTACCCGAATTCTCACCTGAACCTTCCACTAAAAATGACCCGTGAATTTTACCAGACTTAAACGTAGTGGTTACCTGTAGCTGCTCGTCGGTAGAGTCCCCATTTATCAACTCATTTCTGTAAAACACCATTTCTCCTACCGGCAGTCCGTTCTGAAATTGTATTTTTTGGTTGATGACCTGTGAGTAGAGCTGATAATCCGGCTTGAAGTCTGTTATTCCCTGGAGCTCAAAATCATGCTTGACCTGACTATAGGACCACTTACCAGATTTTTGGTTTTCATCATAGGTGCCACTCCAGTTGTAATTATTGAAGCGGTCGTATTTTTCTGTGTCTTTGGAAGTACTTCGGAAAGTGAAATCACCATCCTTTATTCGAGTCTTTCCCTTTTCCACAAACTGGAATTCTGCTACTCCACTGAGTCCAGTCAGCGTCTTGTAGGGTCCTTTGTAGGACTGCTTTTGCCCATAGCCAGGTACGGACAATAACAGAAAGACAAGTGTAAATACCCAAAGCTGGTTATTTAGCATAGTTGCGATTGTTAACGGGGTGTCTGGATTAAGGCAGCTTCTTCTTGAATGGTGGTACGCAAAGAAGATTTAATAGCAATAATTCCGGAATTTACACAAGCGGCTTTACATCCGCAAACATCACAATACTGAAATCCTACAAGGCTACTTCAAACTGTAATCTATACATCATGGAATTGAACGTTGGTCTTTCAGAATAACTCACATCACCCTGGACCTTTAGTGAATGACCAATCACGTATTTAGAAACACCAATGGTGTACTCTCTTATATCCCTAATGGAGGATTCATCCGAATCAGCCTGGATATCGGTGTATCGAGCAGAAATCTCAATATCAGCACACGCTAAAAAACCAATGGCTGTAACAAACCCTGTACCTGTGCCAAACCCAGCAGTATTATCACTGGATTTTCGATTTGCATATTCTGCATTCCAACTAACCCCTTTGTATTTGAAAACAGCATCCAATATCCAGCTTGACAAGTCCGTATAAATGTATTCACCTGTAGCATCGGTAATGAAGGTTCCAAGGTTGCCACGGCTTCTAGGCGTATTTTGATTGTAGTCATATGTGACACCTATTGAAAGTTTTGGAGATTGGTGGCGTGTCAGATCAGCGCCCATGTAATCCTCTTTCCCATTGAACTTGCCGAAAGGAAGCATCTCCAATCTTCCTGTATACTCATGTCCATTGCCATGATTGGAGTCAATGACATTCCGACCTTCTCCCATCGATATGGCAAAAATTTCTCTAAAAATCATTCCCCCTATAGCGTGCTCTTTCCTGAGTTGTAGCCCGATATCTCTATCCAATGTAAACCTACTATTGACCAAACTACGATCTACAAACTGTAGATTTTGAGATGAAACCACCCGTTCTCGGTTTCCTGGAAGTTTAGTTTGTCCTGCCCATAGCTCCCAACCTGGCGCAAACTTCCAACGTACCAGCGCATCCAAAACAATATTACTGGTATTCCCCATTTCGTCGATGGCACCACCTCTTGTATCTCGATTGGATACGGCCAACTCGAGTTTGTAAATTATATCTTGGTTAAAGATGTGTCCATCGAACTTCAATCGACACCTTCTAATCATTGCTCGCTCATCATAAGTGTCAGTTTCTAGATTCTGTATCCCTTGATACAGGGACTGAAACCTAAAACCGAACTTCAAATCAAATGACGAATCTTGAGCTTGTAGGTACAATCGTTTTCCCCAGGTAGAAGGAATTATTGCCTGAGATTTGACATGATGATTGAATAGAAAAAATATGATAAATAGCAAAAAAGAGAAAGACGCCCTTTTAGTTAACATAACCTCATCTTCATTGGTAGCAAATCAGCAATGTTAAGAAATTATGAACAAAACCTTCATTACATCATCCATTTAACTTAATATTTGGGTAACATTATAATCGTAATTTTGCACCCAAAATAACAGTGGTATAGACATGAAATTCGGATTACTCGACTTATTAAACCTATTGGGATCTCTTGCTTTCTTCATTTATGGTATGAAGATTATGAGTGAGGCGATCCAACGAGTAGCTGGCTCCAAAATGCGTCAGATTCTTAGCTCGATGACATCCAATCGATTTAAAGGTGTGCTTACTGGATTTATCATTACCGGTTTGGTTCAGTCTTCTTCAGCTACCACTGTTTTGGTTGTAAGCTTTGTTAATGCGGGTTTGCTGTCATTGGTAGAGTCCATTGGGGTAATAATGGGTGCGAATATAGGTACCACTATTACAGCATGGCTTATATCAATTATCGGATTCAAAGTAAAAATCGATGCCTATGCCTTAATCATTATTGCATTTTCATTTCCACTACTTTTCTTTAGCCGTGACCGGATTAAAACCTGGGGTGAGGTATTTATTGGATTTGCACTTTTGTTTATGGGACTAGCTTACCTCAAAGGTGCAGTTCCAGACTTAAAGTCCAATCCAGAAATTCTTGAATTCCTGAGTCAATACTCCAACATGGGCTTCCTTTCGATATTGCTATTTGTCGCTATTGGAACTATTATCACTGTAGTTGTTCAATCGTCCAGTGCTGCAATGGCTTTAACGCTCGTCATGGCCAATAATGGGTGGATCCCTTTTGAGCTGGCAGCTGCAATGGTACTTGGTGAAAACATCGGAACAACCATTACTGCTAATCTGGCAGCGTTAGTAGGTAACGTACATGCCAAACGGGCGGCATTTGCTCACTTTATTTTCAATGTCTTTGGAGTTATATGGATCATGGCGTTGATGACACCATTTCTTTCCGCCATAAGCACATACGTCACCTACCAAACTGGTATGTCTCCAGAAACTAATCCTGAATCAATTCCTGTTGCACTATCAGTCTTCCATACGGTTTTCAACATCATCAACACACTTCTCCTTATTTGGTTTGTTAAGTTCATTTCCAAAATAGTGATCAAAGTAATCAAAGCAAAAGGTGATGAAGAGGATGAATTCAGTCTTGAATATATTGGAACTGGTTTACTAAACACGGCAGAGCTTTCACTTGAAGAAGCACAAAAAGAAACTGCTGCGTTTGGAAAAATCATTGTCAAAATGTCTTCCGCAATGAATGAGCTACTAGATGAACCGAAGAAAAAGCGACAAAAGAAATTGCTTAAGAAAATGCGCAAGTACGAGGAAAATACCGACCACCTCGAAGAAGAAATAACCAAGTATTTATCACGTGTGTCTGATGGCAGCTTGAGCTCAGCTACATCAGCAAGAGTCGTCAGCCTCTTAAGCATCATAAATGATATGGAACGTATCGGTGATGTGTTTTTCCAAATGTCCAAAGATTTCGAAACGAAACAGAAAGAAAAAATAGGGTTTACGAAGAAACATCGAAACAACCTAAATAAAATGTTCGATCTCGTGGATACCTCGATTAGCACGATGATGGAAAACCTGAACAATAACTACAAGCATGTGACTCTTGAGAAAGCGTTAGCACATGAACATGCGATAGATGCCTATCGAAATAAACTACGAAAGGACTTAATGGAAGACATGCAGAGCAAAGATTATGACGTTCAAATTGGCGCTTTGTACAAAGACCTGTTCCAATCAATGGAGAAGGTGGGAGATCATGTAATCAATGTAACTGAAGCGATCACTGGAGAGACAGAAAGATCGATCAAGCGAATGGAAGAGGTCTCTGAATGACCCTTACTTAACCCTAACAACAACTGGTATGTCAGCCAAATCATACACTAGAATCGGAACGATTCTAGTGTCGATATTCGGTTTCTTTTGTGCTATCAATTTTTTAGGAATTGCGTTTCAATCTATTGGATCTGATTTTTCTAAGAACTTTGAGATTGCTTTCAGCAATCCTGCCATTGGCTTGTTCATCGGGTTGTTGGGTACAGCCATTCTTCAAAGTAGCTCTACTACTACATCAATGGCTGTAGCTGCTGTAGCTGCTGGCTCCATCCCTATGGAAAATGCCATTCCAGTGGTGATGGGAGCCAATATAGGCACTACCCTCACCAGCACGATTGTCTCACTGAGTTACGTCACAAAAACAGGCGAATTTAAGAAGGCAGTATCTGCAGGAACTTGTCATGATATTTTCAATGTGCTCACTTGTATCGTATTGTTGCCTCTTGAGCTCAAGTATGGTATTCTGAGCAGTTTTAGCCATCAGATTGCTTCGCTCTTCGAATTCAGCAATGAAGCCAATGCCGTAAGTGAAAAGTTTATTATCTATCAATGGATGGATGTCATTGGGCAAACACTTGTAAGATGGTTTGGGGGATATGTCCTTCTGGTCGGTTCCATATTGCTCCTTTTCGGTACGGTAAAAGCCATTTCCAATATTTCGTACAACCAGTTGATCGGGACAACACGCTCTCGATTTGAGGCAATTGCCTTCCAGAATACGTTTAGAGCCTTTGGCTGGGGATTCTTAACCACCTCAATCATTCAGAGCAGTTCCATTACTACCTCACTGATCGTCCCATTGGTCGCTACTGGCAAGGTAAGCATCAAACGTGCTTTCCAGTTTGTGGTAGGAGCCAACATCGGCACGACGATTACGGCAATATTAGCGGCACTTTTCAAAAGCGAAGCAGCCATGAGTCTGGCCTTTGCTCATTTCTTATTTAACCTTACTGGCACCATACTTTTCATTGGCATTCCTATTCTTAGGCAATTACCGATCTATCTCTCTGACAAATTAGGGTCTGTTGCTCTTCGGTATAAGTTATCCGCATTTGCATATATACTAGTTCTGTTTTTTGTTTTACCGTTTACATTGATCTACATCAGTAAGTCAGATTCGGAAGAAAAGACCACACAACAAACAACGGAGGAGCCAACTGGAAATAAATAGCTCAAACATTTAGTGCTTCATTCATATTGTATATATTGATTGACTGATCCAATTTTGATCAAATAGTACTATGAGTGTAATCAATAAACTAGTAGATAAACTATCTGAATACATCAGATTGAAAGGGGAAAAGATAAAACTTGACGTCATTGGTCAGGTTTCGAAATTACTTGCCCATTTCGTTGCATTTCTAACGATGGGGCTTGTTTTCCTTTTCTTACTCGTATTTTTATCCCTAGCCCTCTCGGCTTTTCTCAATGCGTTACTTGAAAGTCCGCATTATGGATATTTGATCGTAGGAGGGGTTTACTTATTCGTACTAATCATCATCATAATCCTTCTTAAAACCAACAAGCTTCAAGGCTGGCTTGAAACCTTTTTTGTCAACCTCAGTGAATCAATAGAGCAAGAAAATGTTGAAGAATAGATCGAAAGCCTGGACAAAGCAGCGTAATCACCTGGAAGTTAAAGAGGGCAAAATCAAAGAAGAGCTTGAAAATGTCTCTGAGGACTTTGAGGGACAAGTAAAGCGAGTAGCAACCATCTCTCTGATCACTGGCGTGGCTGTACTCGGTGCCTATGGGCTTTATCGCTTGTTTAGGAAAGAAGAGCTTCAAGAGAAAAGCGAGCCAGTTCCTTCCAGGGCTACAGTAAGCAGAGCACCCGTGCAGGAAGTGCCGGTTACTAAGCCCAGCTTTTCCTTTAAGAAATTAGTTGCAGAACGTTTAGCTGTAATTGCCTTAAAGTTCATAGGTGCACAGTTAACCGTCTTTTTAGCTAATAAATTTGGTTTAGAAGATTCTGAAGAGACGCTCGATGATTAAACGTTAATTAAAGATTCTCTTCTTCTCATTTTACCCGCAGGTATCCCAAACATCATTTTAAATCGACGACAGAAGTAAGCAGTGTCTTTATAACCCACTTCTTTTCCTATCTCCCGAATACTCTTTTTTGACGTTCTCAGTAGATTAACGGCCTCTTCCATTCGCTGGTACTCGATATAGTCTTGAGGGTTGATTCCTGTCAGCATCTTGAAATACTGGCCCACGTAATCTTCTGATACGTTAGCCACATTTGCCAACACCTTATTAGACAAATCGTCTCCGAGGTTTTCTTTGATGAAAGTGAAGATGTCAATCAAACGTGGATCTTTGAAATATGTGCTGTTCGTAGCAAACTGCTCAACAAAAAGGCCTTGCTTGAGGATGTAACGAATCAGTTCAACCGCGAGCTGTTCAGTCATCACTTTAATGATACGACCTTTTCCCGGAGCATTTTCAGCCACCTCGTAATTGATCGTTTGAATCAGCTTAGCAATCTTGCCAGAGTCTTCAATCCGGAACGCTGGAATATCTAGTGACGCAAAGAAATTAACAGAATCGAAGGCTTTCGCTTCAAATGAGACGTAGCTATAGCTATCAGAGGAAGAATCCGATTGGTCCCCATAACTCTGAAAGTACGCTTCCTTATTATTCAAAAAATCATCCTTAGACAAACTTATTGCCATCCCGGATCCGTAGGTAATTGACACCTGTTTTCCACCAGGCACAAAAAACACTTCCCCTGCCTGACAAGGCTCTTTATCCTTCCCAAAAGCAAGAGATCCACTATTAACCAGAATCAACGAATTCTCGATATCATAGTTGTTCTCTATGGTTACCGACTTTAAAATATTAATATTCTTAGCTTTAATAAACCGTACACCAAGAGATTCTATGATCTTATTATAATCTTCCACGCAGCACTAATATGATTCTAATATGATTAAATACGGATAATCGGAGGATTACCAATTAAATAATTGTATAAATCTAATATTAAAATATGGAATTATCCAAATATTGGGGGCTTTTACCCCCAATATCGAAAGTTATATTATTTCAATAATCCTCTGGAGATGACTATTTTCTGGATTTCTGAGGTGCCTTCATAGATCTGAGTAATCTTGGCATCACGCATTAATCGTTCCACATGATATTCCTTCACAAATCCGTATCCACCATGAATTTGAACGGCCTCAATAGCATTTTCCATCGCTATATCAGAGGCATAAAGTTTGGCAATAGCACTCGCATGTGAGTAATCCTGTTTGGTATCCTTTAGGAATGCAGCTTTCAAACACAGCAGACGCGCTGCTTCTACTTTCATTCCCATCTCAGCAATTTTGAACTGAATGGCCTGATGGTTGGCTATTTCTTTCCCAAAAGCTTTACGTTCCTTAGCGTAAGCAATAGAAAGCTCCAACGCCCCCGATGCAATACCTAGTGCCTGAGAGCCTATACCAATTCGCCCTCCATTAAGGGTTTTCATGGCAAACGTAAAACCAAAACCGTCTGCTCCTATTCGATTTTCTTTAGGCACTTTTACATCTGTAAACATCAATGAGTGCGTGTCAGAACCACGAATACCTAGTTTATCTTCTTTTTTACCTACGACAAACCCATTCATGTCTTTCTCTACGATAAGGCAGTTGATTCCCTTATGGCCTTTTTCAGGATCCGTCTGAGCCATTACCAGATAAACGGATGCTGAGTTCCCGTTGGTGATCCAGTTTTTGGTCCCATTAAGGAGGTAATGATCCCCTTTGTCTTCTGCAGTAGTGCGCTGTGATGTAGCATCGGATCCTGCCTCTGGTTCTGACAGACAGAAAGCACCTATTTTCTCACCGGTAGCTAACGCTGGAAGGTACTTTTGCTTTTGCTCCTCGGATCCGAAAGTCTCTATTCCCCAGCACACAAGGCTGTTATTAACTGACATACAAACCGATGCTGATGCATCCACCTTAGATATTTCTTCCATGGCGAGAACATACGAAATCGAATCCATCCCGCCTCCGCCATATTTAGGATCTACCATCATGCCCATGAAGCCTAGCTGACCCATTTGCTTGATCTGCTCCATCGGAAATCGCTGCTCATTGTCACGCTCGATTACGCCGGGCAACAATTCTTTCTCCGCAAAATCTCTTGCTGCGTCTCGTACTGCCAGATGCTCTTCAGATAAGTTAAAGTCCATTTTTTTACATTAAGGGTTGTTGTGTTGTTTTATTTCTAAGATGACAAATTTACTCAAATTTTGTTATGCATGCATACCATTTATTTACAAAAAAACCTCTCGAACGAGAGGCTTTTTCCCAAATATTCTTTAGAATTGACTTAATCTCTACTACCTCCTAAAAAGATCATTACCCAGTACAGCAATGTGGCTAAAGAGGAAAGTGCTGCAATCAGGTAAGTCTGTGCAGCCGTATCCAACGCATCCTTGGCCATCTTGTGTTCTCCTGAATCTACAATATTTCGATCCTGAATCCAAGCAAGAGCTCGCTTACTGGCGTCATATTCTACCGGCAATGTGATAAAGGCAAACAGAGTAAAGACGCCATAACAACCGATGATCACCAAAATGGCCAACTGAGGTGGTATCACCCCTTGAATGAAGAATGCTCCAAAAAACATCAACATAAAAACTATGTTGATAATACGTGCACTCACATTCTGGATGGGCACCATGGCTGATCGAAACTCCAGAAAACTATAAGCGGTTGCATGCTGTACAGCATGACCACACTCATGAGCAGCAATTGCTGCCGCTGCTGCAGATCGTCCGCCATAAACCTCTGGACTCAAATTAACCGTCTTGTTCCCCGGGTTGTAATGGTCTGTCAGCTGACCCTGTACTGAAGTCACGCTTACATCATTTATTCCATGATCTGCCAGCATCAACTGTGCTATTTCTTTTCCTGTAAGCCCAGTTGATAACGGTATTTTAGAGTACTTCTTAAACTTATTTTTCAAACGCGTGCTGACCACCAAACTGGCAATCATAAACACCACAATTATGACAATTAATCCCATTTTCTATCTTCTAAATCAATTTTATTCTTCTCATTAACTCACTAGTAGAAAAACCAGCAACTAAATTAATCAGTTCCACTTTTCCACCATGCTTTTCTACGATTTCTGCACCTACGATGTTGCCCTTTTTATAATCAGATCCTTTTACCAAAATATCTGGAACAATCGCTTCGATTAAGTTGATTGGTGTATCTTCTTCAAACAAGACCACTGCATCAACCACCTCTAAACCAGTCAACATGGTGCAGCGATCCTTTTCATTATAAATAGGACGATTAACTCCCTTCAATCTTTTTACAGATTCATCCGAATTTAAACCCACAATCAGCCGGTCACCAAATGCCTTTGCTTTGGTGAGACAATCTATATGACCCGGATGCAGCAGATCAAAACACCCATTGGTAAAAACAATCCGATCTCCGGCACCGCGCCATTTCTCTACCTTTGAGTGAATTTCCTCAAGACTGAAGGCTTTATCAAGTGACATCAGCGTCTTTTTTCTTGTTGATAAACATCGAAATGACCAATGCAAGTCCTCCAAAAATAGCCACAGCAACAATCTGTGACGTGTGTAACAAAGTAGCAAGAAAAACACCTGTGGTCCGCTCTACCGCATACAACACCAGCATGCTACTTATTAAGGCATGATAGGTGCCTATACCGCCTTGAACGGGTATAGCTAGTGCAATTCCTCCTGCCACCAATAACATCACTCCAGCACTCAAGGGTAAATCCGCCGTTTCAGGAATCGAAAAAACAATCAGATAAGACATTAAGTAATATACAACCCAAAGCACCACTGTAGAAAGCACGAAACCTGAAACGTTTTTCACATCCCGAAGGGAAAGCAATCCACGAATCAGATCATCAAGAAACAACCGAATTCTCTCCACTTTCTTATAAAGAAAATAAATCATGATCAAGCCAGCTGCTCCTCCTATTCCCAACAGTACTCCAGCTTTCCATGCCAATCCAGACACATCACCCAGACTCGCAAACACATCTGCCAAAAGCGCAATGAACCGATCATACTCCATGAATAAAGCGACCACTATCAACAGTAGCAAAGTGATCATGTCTATGATACGTTCTGAAATTACCGTACCCAAAGAAGTAGACACGGGCACATCATCACTACGCTTCATCATACCACATCGGGTTATTTCGCCGAGTCGCGGAAACGCCAGATTGGCTAAATAACCGACGAGGACAGCAAGCGTCGTTCTAAAAGAGCTCAGATTGGGGTAGCCAAGAGGCGTCATGAGAATGTTCCATCGATACGCTCTGGCTAAATAAGCAACTGCGGATAGCGCGATTGATAGTATGACCCAACTATAGTCTACCTCTGAAGTCTTTGCCCAAAATTCTTCTAGATCGATGTTGCGAAAAGCAAAATACAACAACACACCAGCCAAGCCAAGTGTAAGCACATACTTGATGATGGAGGAAGCCCTTTTCAGCATATTTTGAAATCAATAAGATTAGTTTAGACGATTTTTATCATCTGGAAAAATGACCACAGGTTTGTGCGATTTGGCTTCACTCTTATCCAGAGAGCAGTAAGAGATAATGATAATAATATCCCCAACCTGAGCTTTTCTCGCAGCAGGACCATTCAGACAAATCTGTCCTGTACCCCGCTCGCCAGTGATCACGTATGTTTCCAAACGTTCTCCATTATTGATGTTGACGATTTGTACTTTTTCATTTTCCACCAAATCCGCAGCATCCATCAGGTCCTCATCTATAGTGATAGAACCCACGTAGTGCAACTCTGCTTCGGTGATTTTCACCCTGTGAATCTTCGATTTTAGTACTTCTATATGCATTTTTGGTCAATCTTGCCGCAAATATAAGTTATCAATTAATCTTACGCCCTCTACGTAACCTGCAACACAAATGACTGCTGGTTCCAACTTATTATTTTCAAGAGGCCTCAATGTATTTGGAGATACAATCTGTACGTACTCCATGGACAAACCCTTTTGCTCCCTATAAAAAGCATTCACCGTCTGATTAGTTTCATCGGAAGACGATTTATCTTCCCAAAGCTGTCGCGCCAGAATCAACCCCTGATAAATAGTCCTCGCAATCCTTTTGCCTTCCTGACTAAGTCGCTGGTTTCGTGATGACATGGCCAACCCGCTTTCTTCCCGGACAATAGGTACCCCTACTATATCTAAAGGAAGCGACAAGTCTGACACCAGCCGTTTGACCAACAGGTATTGCTGCAAGTCTTTTAATCCAAAATAAGCCCGTGTTGGGTTGCAATGATTAAACAATTTGGCAACAACCACTCCCACTCCAGAAAAATGTCCAGGACGGAATTCTCCTTCCATGACCTGTTCCATCAAGCCAAAGTCCAGTTTGATTTGCGGTAGCTCTGGATACATAGCGCGTTCAGAAGGAACATAGGCAACATCAACTCCTAGCTTTCGCAGATGCACTAAATCCTGGTCAACAGATCTCGGATAATTGTTGAAATCTTCGTCTCTATTGAATTGCAAAGGATTAACAAAAATGCTTACCACCACTATCTCGTTTTCCTCACGAGCTCTTTTGATCAGATGAAAATGTCCTTCATGAAGAGCACCCATGGTGGGTACGAATCCTATGGATTTTCCTTGAATTTTAAGGCTCCAGGTGTGGTCAAAAATCTCAACGGGGAGATTGAGTACTTGCATCAAGTATATAATTAATGTAGCGTAACTTATTGAAAACGTTGATTATATGGCAAATTTATAGTAATTTTGAGGTCATTTTAGTCAATCCTCAATAAAATAGCATATCTATGTCGAATTTAAGAATCCTTTATGTGGCAAGTGAGATCAATCCTTTCCTCAAAACCTCGGAGGTCGCTGATTTTGTCAGAAGACTTCCACAGGCAATGCAGGAAAGGGGGATGGAGATCAGGATTTTAGTGCCCAGATTTGGGTTGATTAACGAACGAAAAAACAGACTACACGAAGTAGTAAGATTGTCTGGCATCAACATATCTGTTGGTGATGAAGAGAAGCCGTTAATTATCAAAGTAGCTTCTATTCCCAATGCCAAACTTCAGGTTTATTTCATAGACAATGAAGATTATTTCCATAGAAAGTCAGTGTTTTTTGACAAAGAAGATAATTTCTATGAAGATAATGACGAGCGCGCAATATTTTTCTGCAAAGGCGTTTTAGAAACAGTTAAAAAACTGGGATGGTCTCCAGACATCATTCACTGTAACGACTGGATGACCAGCTTGATTCCTTTATATGTAAAGTCAACTTATAAGAACGACCCAATATTTAAAGATTCTAAGACTGTATTCACGATTTATAATAATAAGTTTACGCACAAATTTGGCGAAGACTTATTGGAAAAAGTGAAAATGATTGACATAGACGATAGCATGCTAGGACCACTAAAAACCGGAGATTACGAAGGTTTTGTAAAAATGGGACTGGAGTATTCTGATGCTGTCATCAATGCAAACGAAGAATCGTCTGAAAGTTTCGATAAGTTGATGAATGACCTGAGCGGAAAGCGTGTTGATATTTCTGAAAAAGATGAGAATTTCGAAGAATCTTACTTTAACCTGTACAATGACCTTGTTGGATAAACTAACACACTCATATAAGTCGGGATTAGCTTTGTTGCTGGTCCCGTTTTTTTTTGCCTGTGATGACCCTTCGGAGCTAGGGTTGGAATTGAATGCGGAGAATAATGAGTTCGATACACAAAAAATCGAATTGGTCCTACCAACTTCCACCATTGCCATAGACAGCCTACGCACGGATCAGTTTGCAGCTTCCCTTGTTGGCAAGTACAACGATCCCGTAACAGGCTCCGTGGAGGCGATTTCTTATAATGATTACGGTGTAAATGGTGGCACTTTTCCAGATTCAGAGAATGGGTTGGAGTTCTCAAGAGCATTTATTCGAATGGCAGTTTTTGATTCCAGAATGGATCAACCCCTTGCCGGAGAGACTGTTAATGTCTATGAAGCTACTGACACTTTATTTAATGGAGCAGTCTATCTTTCGGACAGAAGTATTCCTTACAATGAGGAACCAATAGGCACCGCAACTTACAACTACGACCCTGAAATTGCAGAAGATTCGGTTTTAGAAATTTCATTATCCGACGATTTTGGCTTGTTTCTATTCGATCGTTTATACAAAGTAAGTGATCCAGGTGGCGACTATATTGATTCGTTAACTCAAGGTCTCTATCATTACAACCCATTAGTGTTTGTTCCAGGTACTGCAAATCAAGGCATTATTGGTTTTGACCTTAATGCTGATACGTCGGCAATTTATGTGGAAATGGTGGATAGTGTTGGAGATATGAGTTATTACACCTTCGATTTTAGAGAAAAACACTATAATCAATTAATCAGAGACAAATCTGGCAGCCAGCTAAGCGACCTCACGTCAGAATATATGCCAAGCAACAACGCCACGCAATACTCTTACATCGACATGCTTGCAGGAGTGTATACGAAGGTAGACCTTCAACCTTATCTTGATTTTATTGAAAGTAATAGCAATCTGATCATAAATAATTCAACCTTTCAATTCGAAACAGTTAAGTCTAGTTCGGAATATATTGACAGCTTGGCTCAGCTAAACTCTTTTTTCATAACTAATGATGGAAGAATCAACGGGCCTGCTAGTCTATCAGCATCCGCTGGATTATATGCTATTTTAAGTGAAAACTCTTATTTATCTAGCGGATCTGATCTACTAGTCTCGGTGCCTGATTCTTCATTAACTTATCAATCAAATGTTACACTCTTCTCTCAAATTCTGTTTGACAACTTTCATGAGGGAGAGGAATACCTGACTGAAGAATTCGTTTTGACTAGTCCAAGAACGCTCAGCATGAACCAAACGAAATTGATCAACTCTGAGGTGAAACTCACGTTATACTATACTTCAATTAAGAAATAGATAGTCTATGTGTGGAATTGTAGGATACATTGGGGGTAAACCCGCCTTTCCTATTTTACTCAAAGGTCTGAAAAGGCTCGAATATCGAGGATATGATAGTGCTGGTGTGGCACTTTTGGAATCTACCAACCTCGAAGTGTTAAAGAAGAAAGGAAAGGTTTCAGAGCTGGAAAAGCTGACAGAAACGAAAACCTACTCAAGCACTATCGGAATCGGCCATACACGGTGGGCCACACACGGTGAACCCAGCGATAAGAATGCTCATCCACACTACAGCAGTGATCAAAAACTGGCTATAATTCACAATGGCATCATCGAAAATTATGGTGCGTTAAAGACTGAACTTTCCGAAAAAGGGTATGAGTTTCGAAGTGATACTGACACGGAGGTCTTCATCACTTTTATTGAAGACATCAAAAAAACACTCGATCTAACCCTGGAAGATGCCGTCCGAATAGCCCTGACAAAAGTGGTGGGTGCTTATGCGATTGTGATCATGTCTACTGAGGAGCCTGATAAGTTAATCGCTGCTCGTAAAGGCAGTCCGATGGTCATTGGTTTAGGTAAAAATGAATATTACATCGCCTCCGATGCGAGTCCAATTGTGGAATACACCAATGAGGTGATCTACATGGAAGATGAGCAAATCGCAATAATCACCAGAAATGATTTGACGATTGTGGATACCAAAGACGTTCCCCAAAAAGCGGAAATCCATAAGCTCGACTTAAAACTTGAATCCATCGAAAAAGGTGGTTATGAGCATTTTATGCTCAAAGAAATTTTTGAACAGCCACGCTCCATTGCCGACTGCATGCGCGGACGGCTCAACGCTACCGAAGGCTTGTTAACCCTAGGCGGTATCCGCAACTACTCGGAGGCCCTGACCAATGCAGAAAAGATCGTTATAGTAGCCTGTGGAACTTCCTGGCATGCCGGTTTGGTCGCCGAATACATCTTTGAAGACTTGTGCCGGATACCAGTAGAGGTAGAATACGCTTCGGAGTTTCGATACCGAAATCCGGTCATTCGGGAAGGTGATATATTGATCGCTATTTCCCAATCAGGTGAAACGGCCGACACGCTCGCAGCTATTGAGTTGGCAAAGTCCAAGGGAGCAATTATATTTGGTGTGGTCAACACTGTAGGATCATCCATTTCCAGGATTACACATGAAGGTGCTTACTTGCATGCTGGTCCGGAAATTGGTGTGGCATCTACTAAAGCTTTTACGGCGCAACTGACCATATTAGCAATGATTGCGCTACGAATAGCCTCTAAAAAGGGTACGATCTCCGAAAGTAAATACCGTGAACTTCTGGTAGATCTGGAGAACATCCCGGCAAAAGTAGAAACAGCATTGAAGTCAGATGACAAGGTGAAAGAAATATCTTCTTTGTTTAAAGACGCACGCAATTTTCTGTATCTAGGAAGAGGGTACAATTTCCCTGTTGCCCTGGAAGGTGCATTGAAACTAAAAGAAATCTCCTACATCCATGCGGAGGGCTATCCTGCTGCAGAGATGAAACATGGCCCTATTGCCCTGATCGATGAAAACATGCCAGTGGTCTTTATCGCCACCAGAGATAGTTCGTATGACAAGATCGTCTCCAACATTCAGGAAGTGAAATCCAGAAAAGGCAAGGTAATTGCCATCGTTACGGAAGGTGATGTATTGATTCCCAAAATGGCAGATCATACGATAGAAGTACCAGCTACACATGAAGCGCTGATGCCTTTGGTGTCAGTCATACCACTCCAGCTACTCTCCTATCACATAGCCGTGATGCGCGGAGCCAATGTGGATCAACCCAGGAATCTAGCCAAAAGTGTGACGGTGGAGTAAGCTTAACTCATTGCTTCTGGTAGTTGTGCCTCAATAAAAAAGATTGGACAGAAATAAAAAAGCCTGAACAAAATTAAAAAAGTTTGAACAGTCATGAGATAAGGTTATCTTTAGACATAATCTTATTTTACACTATTGGGCAGGCACGTCAGTTACGAAACCAAGATCAAACAGAAAAGAGGTACAGGAATAGGTAAAGACTATATTCCTTGGCATCAAGTTGGAGAGTCGATTAAACTTAGCTTCCCTGATCAGAAAATGCGTGGGAACGGACATAGGATTTTGGGCGTAAAGACTCAGCGAATTCATCATCTACTTTCATCAAATGAAAGATTCATCTTTATGATGTTGGATCTGAATAAAAAAGTGATTGATATTCGTGAACAGTTCCCTTTGGAGTTAACAATCACAAAAAAAATAGCCCTTGATTTAGGAATCAGATATCCTTATGTATCTGAGAATCATGTATTAACTAGTGATTTTCTAATCACTTATAGAGATGGAAGTGAAGAAGTGATCACATTCAAACCTCTGAATCATCTTTCGGAAAGGCAGTTAGAACTATTTCAAATTGAAAGGACTTACTGGGAATCAAAAGGTATTCATTGGAAATTAATGACTGATCAAGAAACCCCAAAAAACCCTACCTTAATAAAAAACTACATTGGTGTCTACAACTCTGTTGTTGATTTTCATCAAGACAAGATTACTACTTCAAAAATCCAGCAGTTTTATCAATATATGATAAATAATATTGACGAATATGGTAACTGTGGCCTGGTTGATTATTGTCACAATAGCGACCTGAATTTAGCTTTTGAAGAAGGTCTAAGTCTCAGAGTTGTTAAGATATTAATAGGAAAAAAGATTCTTAAAGTAGATATGAATGAAAGCATATTTTCGAATAGCTATTATATGAAATCAATCGAAATATTGAATAATGTCAAGCATATTAATAAATCAAATTTGGCAGCATAACGATTCCAAATATCGAATTCTATACTTTGATCAAGAGTTAGATTTAATTATTTGGATGAAGTTAGATAAGGAAATTAATTCATTTCCAACTGAAATTTCATTCCTTGAGTTTAATAAACTAAGTGATGTTAAGGTAATATCTGAACCTGATCAATTTCTCGCCCTTGATTCTCTTAAGGAGAAGTCACTACAAAGGTTAGAGGAGTCATGGCTAATCATTAAAGAGTTAGTATCAGATGAGCCTTTTATATTCAATAAAAAATACTTTAATAAAAGGGTAAACGATTGTGCGAAGCTGCACAATGTATCACGGCAAAAAACCAGACGTCTCATTTTTAGATACTGGCATAATGGCAAATCTAAACTGGGTATCATTCCAAAATATTTTAATTCAGGAGGAAAAGGTAAAAGTAAAACCCTGTCTGGATCCCATGGAAGACCAAGAATGGATAAAAAATCTCCTTTGATTCTTACCGAAGAAATGAAAAAGGAAATTAAGAAAGGGTATAAAAAGCATTATACTAGAAATCCTCATGCAACAGTAAACGGTGCCTACCTTAATTTTATTAGAACAAACCTTCGTAAAGAATTTGCAGCCAAAGGTTTTGAAGGAGTACCCACTGAAGCTCAATTCCTTTATTGGGGGAAAAAAGGGGATTCCCCAGAAGAACATTTTCGTTCAAAAAAGGGCAATATTATTTATGACAAAGATATGCGTCCTATTGAGGGATCATCTTATAACTCAGTAGATGCTCCGGGTACTTTTCAAATTGACTCCACACCAGGGGATGTAGAATTAATATCAGAAATTGATGGTGAGCCTATTGGTTGTCCAACTATCTATATAGTCAGTGATATTTTCAGTTCATTGTACATGGGCTTATTAATTACTCTTGAAAACCCATCTTATTCACAGGCTTCAGAAGCACTTTACAATACATTTGCAAATAAGGAAGACTTCTTTAAACGAAATAGACTTTCAACAATAAAAAACTTCAATGTTACTAATGATGATTGGCCTTCTCAATACATCCCATACAGTATAGTTGCTGACCGAGGTGTTGAACTAATTGGAAAAAACTCAAATAACCTAATAAGTGATTTAGGAATTCACATTGAAAATAAAGAAAGTTATAGACCTGATTTGAAAGGAATGATTGAGAATCATTTTAATCTTCTTCATCTTGAATTGAAAAACCTTGCACCGAATATTGGTTTCAAAATGAAGAATGATGGTAGACGGGGCGCTTCGAAGGCTCGGAGAACCGCAAAATTTACTCTAAGAGAATACACCGCTATTGTGGTAAAATCAATTGTCCACAGAAATAATTTTGAAAACCTTTCAAATTACCCATTAGATCCCGAAATGATAAAGAATGGCATATACTCGCCAACAGCACTGGAAGTATTTAAATGGGGGATGAAAAATAGAGGTGGAAAACTACGGTCAAACAACATCGCTGATTTAAAACAGAAAATGTTCCCAAGGAGTGAAGGAAGGCTTACAAGACAAGGCATACGTTTTAATAAAATTTGGTATTCTGTTCCTCTCCATAAACAATTGAAGGACCTACAAATCAAAACTCAGAATAAAGGAGTAAAGTTAGAACTCGCATACGATCCTTATAATTTGAATAGCATCTATTTGTTTTACAATGAAGAGATTATTGAGTGTTTCTTAAATAGACAAAAAAGCCCGGGGTACATCGGCAAATCCATCTGGGATGTCCAAAACCTAAACAAAGCTCGATCAGTTGCGAACTCTCAAAATAATGATGCAAGAACAAGATCTAGGATGGAAACACTTGATTTTGCTGAAGGTATTTTAGTCGAAAAAAAGAAAACTCCAACAAAGAAATCAACTAACAAGAAAAAACTTACTGAAGCAAGAGAAAAGAGCAAGGCGCTAGAAAGAGAAGTAAAACGATCACAATCTCACTTAGAAAATTCACTACCGAAGGAAGGCAAAGTTATCAATATC
>JAMWZA010000072.1 GCA_024305105.1 Marinoscillum sp. | reverse complement strand
CCTGTCAATCTTTAGAAATCAAAAGAAACGGATTAGGTGCAGATGGTCGCGAATTGAAAGATCAGGCGGCATTGCTGCATAGTTTGGAAAACCCTAGTTGGAACAGGTTATTCCATGTTTACGATGCATTCAAGCTCGGTATTCCGTTCAAAACCATCTATAAGCTTACCAAGATTGATCCGTGGTTCCTTCACCAGATAGAGGAACTGATCATGCTGGAAAATGATATTGAGAAGCACACGCTTGATAGTTTACCGAAATCACTTTTGAAGGAGGCTAAAGAAAAAGGGTATGCCGATCGCCAGATTGCACACCTTCTCAAATGTCTGGAGAGTGAAGTGTATTCCAAGCGCAATGACTTAGGCATCAAGCGAGTGTATAAACTTGTGGATACCTGTGCCGCGGAGTTTGAAGCGCAGACGCCATATTACTATTCTTCTTTCGATGAAGAGAATGAGTCCATTCCATCTGACAAGAAGAAGATCATTGTACTTGGATCAGGTCCAAATCGAATTGGTCAGGGGATTGAGTTTGACTACTCATGTGTGCACGGAGTGATTGCGGCGAAAGAAGCAGGTTATGAAACGATCATGATCAACTGTAATCCAGAAACCGTTTCTACAGATTTTGATACA
This sequence comes from Marinoscillum sp., assembly GCA_024305105.1. Lineage (GTDB taxonomy): Bacteria > Bacteroidota > Bacteroidia > Cytophagales > Cyclobacteriaceae > Marinoscillum. The sequence continues at coordinate 25,285 of JAMWZA010000072.1, read as the reverse complement.
GCGGACAAACTCTACTTCGAGCCAGTTTTCTGGGAACATATCTACGACATTATTCTTCATGAAAAACCTGAAGGGGTAATCGTTCAGCTTGGTGGCCAAACTGCACTGAAGCTTTCAGAGAAACTGAGCCGCTATGGCATCAAAATTATCGGAACGAGCTACGAAGCGCTTGATCTGGCAGAAGATAGAGGTCGATTTTCAGATCTTCTAAAGGAGCAAGAGATTCCTTACCCACAGTATGGAACAATCGAAGATGCTGAGAGCGCTGTAGAGCTATCAAAGGATATTGGATTTCCGCTACTTGTAAGACCTAGTTATGTACTGGGCGGACAGAGTATGAAGATTGTGATCAACGAGCAGGAACTCGAAGAGCATGTTGTAAATCTGTTAAAAGACAAGCCTGATGGAAAAATCCTATTGGATCACTTCCTCGAAGGCGCCATAGAAGCAGAAGCAGATGCGATCTGTGATGGTGAAGATGTGTACATCATCGGAATCATGCAGCACATCGAGCCGGCGGGCATCCACTCGGGAGACTCTTACGCGGTGCTTCCTCCTTACAACCTTGGGGATTTCGTGATGCGCCAGATAGAGGAGTATACGGTTAAGATTGCCAAAGCACTACGAACTGTAGGGCTCATCAATATTCAGTTTGCGATCAAAGACGATAAAGTATACATCATCGAAGCAAATCCTAGAGCGTCCAGAACTGTGCCGTTCATTTGTAAAGCTTACAGGGAACCTTATGTGAATTATGCCACCAAGGTGATGCTGGGAGACAAGAAGGTGAAAGACTTTAAATTCAAACCATATAAGCACGGTTACGCCATTAAGGAACCTGTATTTTCTTTCCATAAGTTCCCGAATGTCAACAAGGAACTAGGACCTGAGATGAAATCAACAGGAGAGGCGATTTACTTCATCGATGACTTGATGGACGATTATTTCTTAGAAATCTACGCAGAGCGAAACCTCTACCTAAGTAGATAAGTTAAAGGAGTACTATGTTTTTAAAATTTATACTCATACTTGTATTGGTGGCCTATTTGTTTGTGAAGGTCGGGGGGTACTTGTTCGGATTACTCTTTAGAGGCGCACAGGAGTTCAATAGAGGATATCAGACAGGTGATCATCAGCAAAACGGGAAAAAGGCTCCAAACAGCAATTTGAATATTGATCATATTCCTCAGAAAGACCGAGAGTCTAAGAAGAATTTCGGAGGCGGCGAATACGTTGATTTTGAGGAAGTAAAGTAATTATACAACAAATAGGTGACGCCCTTTTCGGAGAAATCCGAAGGGGCGTTGTTTCGTTTCAGCAACATCGCTTAGTTTTGCACACTCACATAAAATCGGCTTATGGCTTGGTTTAAAAGACAAGACAAAGGAATACACACCCCTACAGAGAAGAAGAAGGAAGCACCAGACGGCCTTTGGTATAAAACCCCTAGCGGAAACATCATTCACATGCGCGAGTTGAAAAACAACTCATACGTATGTCCAGATGATGATTTTCACGTGAGGATTGGTTCTAAGGAGTATTTTGAAATTCTTTTCGATGACAACAAATTCACTGAACTGGATTCAGACTTAAGTTCGGCTGATCCGTTGAAATTCACCGACAGTAAGAAGTATCCGGACAGGATTGCTGCTACTCAAACAAAAACGGGTTTAAAGGATGCGGTGAGAACAGCGCATGGTAAGATGAATGGCCGGGAGATCGCAATCTGTTGTATGGATTTTAACTTTATCGGTGGATCCATGGGCTCTGTAGTTGGAGAAAAGATCGCACGGGGTATCGATTATTCACTGAAGAAGAAGGTGCCGTTTTTGATGATTTCAAAATCTGGCGGAGCACGAATGATGGAAGCAGGCTTCTCTTTAATGCAGATGGCTAAGACATCAGCCAAGTTGGCGTTGCTATCGGAAGCCAAAATACCATACATCTCCTTACTGACAGATCCGACGACCGGAGGTGTTACAGCTTCATTTGCCATGTTGGGTGATTTTAACATCGCCGAACCAGGGGCATTGATTGGTTTTGCAGGGCCGAGAGTAATCCGTGAGACGATCGGTAAAGATTTACCTAAAGGATTCCAAAGTTCGGAATTCGTATTGGATCATGGGTTTTTGGACTTCATAGTGGATCGTAGACAGTTGAAAAACAAGTTGACCGCTCTTTTAAAAATGATCTATTAAATATTCAAACTTTTTCTAAATACAATCTGTTAGCGATTCGTGCAATAATTGAAGGTGTTCACCTTTAATCACAAGGGTTTATCTCCTATATTTGCACCCGATTAATTTAAAACAAAAGGCTTCAGACCTATGTCATCAGTCATTATCACTTCAGGCATCATTGCTTTCACCGGAGTAATTCTGTTATTGGTTTTTATTTTGTTGTTTGCTCAGTCCAGATTGGTACAGTCAGGACCAGTTAAGATCATCGTAAATGGTGATGAAGCAAACCCAATTACCGCTCCAGCTGGTTCTTCTCTTTTATCAACACTTTCCGGACAAAGTGTATTCTTACCATCAGCATGTGGTGGTGGTGGTACTTGTGCCCAGTGTAAGTGTACAGTGAAAGAAGGAGGAGGAGAAGTTCTACCGACGGAGGTAGGCCATTTGAGCAGATCGGAGCAGAAAGAAGGCGTTCGGTTAGGTTGTCAGGTGAAAGTGAAGCAGGACATGCGTATCGAGATTCCTGAAGAAATCTTCGGAATTAAGAAGTGGGAAGCTACTGTCGTTAGAAATTACAATGTTGCCTCGTTTATTAAGGAATTCGTCGTGCAGATTCCTGAAGATATGGATTACGAAGCGGGTGGGTACATCCAGATTGAAATCCCTGAATGTGAGGTTAACTATAAAGATATGGACATCACTGCACATCCTGAAGAACATGATGATCCGGAGAAATTTAAATTAGAGTGGGATAAGTTTGGGCTTTGGGACTTGAAAATGGTCAATGCCGAAATCGTAGAAAGAGCTTACTCTATGGCGTCTTACCCTGCAGAAGGAAGAGAAATCATGTTGAACGTACGTGTGGCAACTCCGCCATGGGATCGATCAGCAAACGGTTGGATGAAGGTGAATCCAGGAATTGCTTCTTCCTACATCTTCTCAAGAAAGAAAGGTGATAAAGTAACTATCTCGGGTCCTTACGGAGAGTTCTTCATTAATCCATCCGATGCAGAGATGCTTTACGTAGGTGGTGGGGCTGGTATGGCACCAATGAGATCTCACCTTTATCATCTGTTCAAAACATTGAAAACAGGTAGAAAAGTGACTTACTGGTATGGTGGTCGTTCCAAGCGTGAGTTGTTCTATCTGGATCACTTTTATCAGTTAGAAAAGGACTTCCCTAATTTCCAGTTCTTTGTAGTGCTTTCTGAGCCACTTCCTGAAGATAACTGGAAGGTAAAAGAAGATGTTGACGATAAGGAAGGTGATGGTTTCTTAGGCTTCGTTCACCAGGCGGTGATCGATCAGTACCTGAGCAAACATGATCAGCCAGAAGAAATCGAATTGTACTTCTGTGGACCTCCATTAATGAACGCTGCTGTTCAGAAAATGGGAGAGGATTATGGTATTCCAGATGAGAATATCAGATTTGATGATTTCGGAGGTTAATTCGAATCAAAAGACACTCGGAGGGGAAAAGCAATTTTCCCCTTTTTTTATGTCCATTCCCAAAATCATTTTTCGTTAGATTTGTTCAAACTCAGCCTTTCCACACATGGATTTAAAACTCTTCTTTGACCCTATTGCTGAAGATATTGTAGTTGATAAGCTTCCATCCTCAGCAATAGCACATTCTTTTTATATCAATAAAGGGAAAATGCCGGAGCTTGATGATCGGGATATTGCTATAATTGGTTTGCAAGAATCCCGAGGTTCTGAAGAAGTCCATCATGAAGGTATACGAGGGGCCTGTACGGAAATCCGAAAGCGTCTTTATGAACTAAAAAAGGGTTCGGGAAATCTGAAAGTGATCGATTTGGGAAATTTCAGAAATGGACCGGAACTACCCGACACTTATCAGCGATTACAAGAGGTGTGTGGTTATTTAATGGAGAATAGTGTATTGCCGGTTTTGATCGGTGGTAGTCATGACCTGGATTTAGGTCAGTATCAGGCTTACGAAAATCAGGAAAAGCTTATTACCGTATTGAATGTTGACAATAAGCTCGATCTGGCTGATCCAAAATCTACTTTGCCCACAGAATCTCATATTCACAAAATATTTAAATACGATCCCAACTTCTTGTTTAGCTACTACCAACTAGCACATCAATCCTACCTGGTAGAGGCCAAAGAAGCTGATTTGATTGAGAAACTCTATTTTGAGGCGGTGCGCCTGGGTGTAGTTAAGGAAAACATCAAGGACCTGGAGCCGATTGTTCGTGATGCTGATATGATGAGCTTCGATATCTCAGCCCTGCAAGCGCATTATTGTCCAGGTGCAGTGGACTCAAAAGTATATGGCCTTACTGGAGAAGAAGCTTGTCAGCTGTGCTGGTATGCTGGGTTAAATGATAAGCTGAGCAGTGTTGGATTTTATGATTACGATGTAAATAGAGATACAGATGATCGCAAAACTGCATTTGTTATTGCCACCATGATCTGGTATTTCATCGAAGGCTATTACAACCGAAAAGGAGATAAGAACTTCAGATCCAACGACTACCTGGTATATGAGGTGTCAATGGGAGGTGAACCATCATCCATTAAATTTTATAAGAGCAAAATATCCGAAAAATGGTGGATGGAAGTTCCTCATCCTGAGGAAACAAGCGGATTTTTAAGAAGCAGAATGGTACCCTGTAATTACTCAGATTACGAGACAGCTCTGGAAGGAGAAGTTCCCAACCGCTGGATCACCACCTATTCGAAGTTCGTATAACTACTCTTCAGGGATGACAATCCACAAGATGATGTATACAAGTATGCCTGGGAATGCAGCACTGAGAACAGACAACACGACATAGGCTATTCTCACCAATGATGGATCAAGGTCGAAATAGTTGGCGATTCCTCCGCATACTCCAGCTAGCATTGATTCAGTTCTTGATCTAAGTAGTTTTTTACTCGGCATAGTTTACTTTTTGTTCAAAAATGGCAAATTGTTCGTAAAAAGGTGAAATAATTTGGCAGGAGAATTGAAGGTTGAGCCAGAATAGTCCTTTGAGTTTGAGTTTTGATCTTTAGGCATTTCGGCTATTGGCTCAACTTCACTTCCGGTTAAATTGATGCTATCCGCTGTAAATAGTGGGCTATTGAATGTTAGCAACAATGCGATGACGACTCCTAATATGATTAGGAGCGTTTTGCCAATGCCACTATTTCTGATTGATTTTCTGTTTAACATAACAGTTTCTTTAATGGCAAGGCCTATGCCAAAAATCATAACTAATTGAAAAACAGATAGATAAGGTCTGTTTTGTTATTTGATTTATAATTAATTGTACGAATACGAACATGTGAGTTGCAAGAGCGTACGAAAAATGATCTCAAAACGTACACTTTTTCATTTGGAGAAGAATTTTGTCAATCTGATTAAGATTTGAAAGGATGAAAATCCTAACAAACTGAATATCAGACAAATGAGTTTGTGGCTCGAAATTGGATTATGTGTTGGCATAGATTGTTTACCACTTAAATACGAAAACTATGAAATTACTAAGAATATCAATAATCGTACTAATCAGTTCATTTGTTGTTGCTTGCTCTTCAACAAAAAAGGACGAATCAAAGGCTGAGACAGCCGTAGAAGATGTTAAAGACTCATTTGAGTCTGAAAAAACTGATTTGAAGTATGAATTAGAAGAAATCAAGTTGGATATCGAAACTAAGCTAGATGATATCGATGGCAAAATAGCTGATGCCACAGATTCTAATAAGACGAAGCTTGAGGAGATGAAAGCTGATCTACAGGAGAAAAAAGACGACCTTGACAGAGCCATCTCAAAAGTAGAGAACTCTACAAAGCAAGCATGGAATGATACGAAGGAGTCAGTAAATGAAACTTCTGATGATGTGAAAGATGCATTAAAAGATTTCGGTGATAAAGTTTCTGAGATTTTTAAATCATAATATTACATTAGCGATAACGCTACAGCCATCCAGACCGAAGTGTCTGGATGGTTTTTTTATGTCTAAAGAATAGCGCAAGATGAGAAAAGCGATCAGTAGTTCTTTTCAATGCTTGTTTCAAGCTTTTTCTGAATTGGTTTTAGCCGGTTCATAAGTGTTTCTTCGCTTTTAGATGAGATTAGCTCTACTGTTTGACCATCACTTGTTTTTAAGAAGGCTTTGAATTCTTGATCTTGGAAGGTGGCAGTCTGGCCACCATAAGAAGTAGCTCTTTGAGAACTCTTGCTGATATTGACGAATACCTTGTCGACACCTGCATACTTGCGCGAAGATAATTTTTTGATTCCCATGATCCAGTACCCTTCTTTGATGGTCTTAGATTCAGGGATGATTTGAAGAATGTAGTAGGTAGTCCAGGCGAGAGGAATTAAAAAGGAGATAACAATACACACCATAATAGCAGGAATCTCAGGGAGATTACTCATAGCAAATGACATTCCTGCAAGCACAGCGATTAAAATAAAAAATCGAAAAGGTAGCGGTAAAACTCTCCCTTGATTGATTGTTACTTTATTAGGTGAAGCCATTATCAAATTTGTCTAATTAGTTAAAACCCTCTCAATTTATCTGAGTTAGACATAGTATGTTCAAAGAACTACCATTATTTCCGCTAAACATGGTTGTGTTTCCCGGAGAGGAACTCAATCTTCACATTTTTGAGCCGAGATATAAGCAACTGATCAACGACTGTCTTAAAACTGAATCCACCTTTGGAATACCCTCGTATGTTTTAACCAAAGTGGAGTATGGTACTGAAGTGAAAATTAAAGAAGTAACAAAGACCTACGACGATGGGCGTATGGATATAAAGACTGAGGGTGTCTCCGTATTTCGGGTTGAAGATTTTCAAAACCCCTGGAAAGAAAATGTGTATGCAGGCGGTCCTGTAAAATTTCTGGATGTTAAAAATGATCTTGATCCCAAGCTACATTTACTAATTGTTTCGCTTTGCCGTGAGTTGTTTGAGTGGCTACACATGGAGGAGGAAATAAGTATCACGGACAAGACGAGCATGTATGAAGTCATCCACAAACTTGGGTTGAAGCTTGAAGAAGAGTACCTATTGCTTAAAATGAAATCACAGCGCAAACGGCAATGCTATGTCATTGAACATTTGGAAAATCTGATTCCGGCGCTGGAACGTGCTGAAAAAGCGAAGGAAAAAATCCGTATGAATGGACACTTCAAGCATTTTAATCCTTTAAAATTCTGAGCATTGTGTAATTTTCAGGTATGATTGAAATCAGCGGTTTCGGAGTAGTGCTTTTATTCATACTCGGAGGTGTGGGCTTTGTGATGATCACATTGCTGGTAGGGAAGGTTCTGAGACCTGTCCGACCAAACGAAGAAAAACAAACTACTTATGAATCTGGAGAAGATCCAGTGAGGTCTGCCTGGGGTATTTTCAACGTTCGCTTTTATGTAGTAGCACTGATTTTCTTACTTTTTGAGACGGAATTGGTGTTCTTATTTCCGTGGGCTACGGTATTTGCAGATGAGCAGATGATGCAGGAAACAGACGGATTGTGGGGTAAGTTTGCTTTAACTGAAACCTTTGTGTTTGTTGGGATTCTTTTTTTAGGTCTTGTTTATGTTTGGGCAAATGGCATGCTTGATTGGGCTAAACCCAAACCTTCTGCAAGCCAATTCAAGTCCAAAATTCCGGATTCTGCTTACGATCATATCAATAGGAACTAATTAAAATTACAGAATAAGATGGGTTTACTAGATCATCAATTTGGACAAGGTGGCATCATCGTCACCAAAGCAGATGACCTGCTCAACTGGGCTAGACTTTCGAGTCTGTGGCCAATGGGGTTTGGTTTGGCTTGTTGTGCCATTGAGATGATGGGAGCTTATACTTCAGGCTACGACATGGATCGCTTTGGCGTGTTGCCCAGAGCGTCACCACGGCAGTCAGATGTGATGATTGTGGCAGGTACTGTTACCTTTAAAATGGCAGATCGAGTGAGAAGGTTATATGAGCAAATGGCGGAGCCTCGCTATGTGATATCTATGGGTAGCTGTAGTAACTGCGGCGGCCCATATTGGGAGCATGGATACCATGTGGTGAAAGGAGTAGATAAGATCATTCCAGTAGATGTGTATGTCCCAGGATGTCCGCCAAGACCGGAAGCCTTAATCGGTGGATTCATGAAACTTCAGGAAAAGATTCGTGGAGAGTCTTTAATGAAACCGGAAGCTTTGAAAAAGTTGATGGACAAGAAGAAGCAAATAGCGTAATGGACTTCTCGAAAATCAAACAAACCATTGAAGAATCTTTTCCATCTGCCATCACCGGAGAGGATCTCACTGCCTCACCAAAAGCACTGATTGTAGAGAAGGAATCCATCAAGCATGTTTGCCAATTCTTACAAGAGCAAGAAGGCCTTTATTTCGATTCTCTTTCCTGCCTCTCAGGTGTTGATAATGGTCCGGAGAAAGGAACCATGGAGGTTATTTACAATTTTTACAGCATTCCTTACGACCATCATTTGATGTTGAAAGTTGAGATAGAAAGAGACAGCCCATCAGTGCCATCAGTAGAATCGATTTGGAAGACGGCTAACTGGCATGAGCGAGAAGCATTTGATTTACTTGGAATAAAATTTAACGGTCATCCTGATCTGCGAAGAATTTTATTGCCCAATGACTGGGAAGGTCACCCACTTAGGAAAGATTATCAGGAACAGGAGAAATACCATGGTATGACGGTCACCTATGATCGTGAAGAATCTTCGGAAAATGAAGAATTAACAATTAAAAATGGAAAATAGAGTAAACCCTCTGCTTGAAAACTCTTATGGTTTTGCTCTTAATATAGCGGATTCATATCATTCTCTTCTGGATAGTTATAGGGAGTACATTTTATCAAAGCAGCTACTCAGAAGTGGGACATCTGTTGGTGTTTTATCAGAAGAAGCTCAGCAACCAGAGTGGAAGGCAGACTTTATTTATAAATCATCTATAGCGAATAAGGAAGCTCATGCATCTCATTATTGGCTGAGACTTATTCGTGATAGAAAGAAGTTCGATGTGGATGCAACTCAGTTAATAGCAGCTTTTGAGAGGTTAAAGACGCTTTTAGTGGCTATTATCAAATCATCTAGAAAATATTTTCAATTGTACATTCTTAATTTTCAATTTTGAATATCCAATACAAGTATCATCCAGATCATTTAAAGAATTCCGAACCAACGGTATACAATGAGTCCACTTTGAAAAAAGAGGAGATGCTCATTAACATTGGTCCACAGCATCCCTCTACACACGGAGTTTTACGTTTGGAGGTGATCTCTGATGGCGAGATAGTACGGGAAGTGATACCACATATGGGGTACCTGCATCGCTGTTTCGAGAAACATGCTGAAGCCGTGCCTTTCAATCAGGTAATACCGTATGTGGACCGTCTGGATTATGTAGCTGCGATGAACTCAGAGCATGCCTATGCCATGGGAGTTGAACGAATGCTTGGCATCACGGATAAAATACCTAAACGTGTGGAGTACATCCGTGTATTGGTGGCGGAGCTCAATCGACTGGCTTCTCATTTTGTAGCAATCGGTACCTATGGGCTAGATATTGGAGCCTTCACGCCATTTCTCTGGATGATGCGAGATCGTGAGCACATTCTCCGGTTATTGGAATGGGCTTCAGGAGCGCGAATGCTTTACAACTACATTTGGATAGGCGGTTTGTTTTATGACTTGCCTGTGGGGTTTGAAGAGCGGTGTATGAGTTTTACCAAATACCTTTTGCCTAAGTTAGAAGATCTTAAAAACCTCCTGATTTCAAATAAGATATTCATCGATCGTACGGCGAATGTTGGAGTCTTATCGAGAGATTTGGCTATCAACTATGGTGTAACGGGTCCGATGCTCAGAGCATCGGGATTAAAATATGACCTGCGCAAAGTGGATGGGTACAGCGTTTACTCTGAGCTGGAATTCGAAGTGCCTGTTGGTGCGGGACAGATGGGAACTACTGGCGACTGCTGGGATCGTACATGGGTCCGTTTCAGAGAGTGTGAGGAGTCCATTAAGCTAATCAATCAATGTCTAAATCGACTGACCGGTGATTTTAAACGAGATAGGGAGTTTGATCCAAGAGCGGTGGTTCCAAAGAAAATACGTCCGAAAGCGCAGGATCTCTATGTGAGAGCCGAAAACCCCAAAGGAGAATTAGGGTTTTTCTTTCGTGCCGATGGTCGTGCTGATAAAGCCATTCGGTGCAAAGCACGTGGTTGTTCTTTTGTGAACTTATCTGTTCTTCCTGAAATCTCAAGAGGAGTGATGATGAGTGATCTGATTGCCATTGTTGGGTCCATTGACTTTGTGATGGGAGAAGTAGATCGCTAATAAAGCGCTTTAACTCTGTAATGTCTTGAAGTAAATCGGGAATAGTAGTAGATTTAATATCTATGATTCCAGTTCTCAACGCCGACCAAATCAAATCTGTCGATAAGTATACGATAGAAAGTGGCTCCACAAGCTCTGCAGCATTAATGGAGCGAGCCTCTGAAGCCTTTGTTGAATGTTTTCAATCCATTGCACCAAAATCCAATCGGATCATGGTTTTCTGTGGAGTAGGTAATAATGGAGGTGATGGTATGGCCATCTGCCGTCTGCTTCATGAGCGCGGTTACAACATTCAGGGGTATTACATTGGCGACTTGCAAAAGGCCTCAGAAGACTTTATTGTCAATATGGACCGGTCTTCCGGTCTGTTTCCAGTGAAGCAGATCAATAGCGAGGAAAAGATTCCGTTCATTCCAAATGATTGTGTAGTAATCGATGCATTGTTTGGTAGTGGTTTGTCAAGGCCTCTAAAAGGACTGTTTGCCAAGCTGGTAGAAACAATCAACGACTCTTGGGCACAGATATTTTCGGTGGATATTCCTTCAGGAATCTATTCCGATAATACCAGTGAAGGAATTGCCATTACTGCCACTCATACCATCTCTTTTGAGATACCGAAGCTTTCACTCTTTCAGCCGAGTTTAGCCAACCAAATTGGTCGCTGGCATTTGGTAGGTATTGGGTTGAACAAAGAATTTATCGCCCTTCAGAAAACGAACTATTTCTATACAGAGCCAAAAGACATAAAACTACCAAAAAGAGCAAAAAATGCCCATAAGGGTGATGCCGGTAGAATGCTTCTCATATCTGGTAGTAAAGGAAAAATGGGATCGACCATTCTCAGTGCCAGAGCTGCTATGCGAACTGGTTGTGGCTTGTTGTTTGTACACGCCCCATGCTGTGGCTTAGATGTGCTCCAAACCGCTGTGCCAGAGGCCATGGTCATAGAAGATGAACACACTGAGGTAATTAGTGAAGTAGCTCCGGCAGAAAATATCCGAGTTGTAGCGATAGGGCCTGGAATCGGAACTGGTAGTCTTACTGTAAAGGCATTCCGAGATTTATTAGGAAAAGTGGAGAAGCCGATGGTCATAGATGCTGATGCTATTAATATTCTGGCAGAGAATAGTGAGCTGATTGAGGCTTTGCCTCCTGAGAGTGTTTTAACTCCACATCCGGGAGAGTTTGAGCGATTGGTTGGCTCGTGGAAAGATGATTTTGAAAAACTAGAGCTGCTCAGGAAATTTTGTATCAACCATAAGGTGAATATGGTACTCAAGGGAGCTCATTCTGTTATTTGTGATTATCATGGCATAGCGTATTTTAATGCCACAGGTAATCCGGGGATGGCTACTGCAGGTAGTGGCGATGTGCTAACAGGGGTTATTGCCGCATTGATGGCTCAGGGAATGATGCCATTTGAGGCATTGAAAACTGGAGTGTACCTTCATGGCTCAGCGGGTGATTTGGCTGAAATTGATAAAGGCCAGCATTCGCTTATCGCCAGCGATATCATCGATTATTTGCCTCAGGCCTTCTTAAATAAGACGAGCTAAATCCCAACAAACGTTAAAAACGGGACTTAACGAAGAATTCACATAAAAATTTTGGGCTCAGGCATAAACTTTGGCTTTTTTTTTGCGTACTTTGTAAGAAGATATGTACAATAAACTTGCCATAGTGACGTTCGCCCTGTTTTTGTCTTGGACAGCCTTGTCCCAAGACCAGGAGGATAATGTGGTGAGTGCTGAAAACTCCTTTGCCGATGTGTCGCTAGACATGAACAATCGGATTGAGTTGTACCCAAATCCAGCTGTAGAATACATTGTGATAGAGATTAATAACTCCACTCTTGACAAAGCAGAATTTGAATTACACAGCATCATTGGGAATGAAATTAAAATAAAGGCGGAAGATTTAGGTGGAGGACGTTTTCGAATCCCTGTGAAAAATTTCGCTACAGGGTATTATTTTATTGTCATTAAGGACGAAGTAACCCGGTTCAAGAAAGCTTATAGATTCTTAAAAAACTAAGGATAAGCAGATCTCAAAATTTACTTATTAGGCTTTCTGAAAAGAGAGTTTTTGGATAAAAAGGAATGTCGAGCTCATTCATGTTTTAGACATTTTTGCTGACTAGCGATTAAATTAGTCGTGTATCAATTAATTTCATTCTAGTCTTATCGATTACAATCCAGATCAAGTAACGCTTGCTCCCTTCCATCCAGGGAACCACCTAGGCAGGGGTTAATTCTGAAGAATTATCCGGTGCGGATAATTAAGGTTTTAATTGACCGTGTCAACCTGTACCATTTTACTTAAGAAGAGTAAAATCGGAGACCGAAATCAGAAACTACATCATCAATAAACTGCTCTTTCCATAAAAAAAGCCGTCCCATTTACTTTTGAGACGGCTTCTTGTTTGCTAAGAATTTTGATTGAGTTATCCGATCGCTACTCTTTTAAATTCAGTTACAGTAAGACCTTTGCTTACACCATCAAGGTATTGCTGAATAGACTGAGAGCTATCCTTTACAAATGATTGACTAAGCAAGGTGTTTTCCTTGAAGAATTTCTGAAGTTTACCCTGAGCAATTTTCTCAATGATTTGCTCTGGCTTGCCTTCTTGTCTGGCTTGCTCTTTTCCGATTTCGATTTCCTTCTCAATCACAGTTGGGTCAACACCATCTTTATCAACAGCTACTGGGTTCATGGCAGCAATTTGCATTGCTACGTCCTTACCGGCTTCCTCTACTTCAGCTCCATTTACGTTCTTCAAAACAACCATTACTCCCAATTTACCATTGGAGTGGATGTAAGGAACAACTGCTTCACCTTCCATTACTTCCAGGGCAGTGATGTCGATTTTCTCACCGATTTTACCTGTTGTTTCAGTGATTTTCTCACCTAATGTGATGTTTCCGACACTCAAAGCCTTCAATGCTTCCACGTCAGCTGGACTGTTTTCGAAAGCAAGATCTGCAGCCTGGTTAGCAAGCCCTATGAAATCTTCGTTTTTAGCAACAAAGTCAGTCTCACATGTTAATGCAAGTACCAGGCCTTTTGTGTTGTCAGCATTGGTTCTGGTTACTACCACACCCTCTGTTGTTTCTCTGTCAGCTCTGCTAGCGGAAACTTTCTGACCTTTCTTTCTTAGAAATTCGATTGCTTTATCAAAATCACCATCTGCTTCAACAAGTGCCTTTTTACAGTCCATCATGCCGGCACCGGTCATTTGTCTTAATTTGTTTACGTCTTTTGCAGTAATAGCCATTATTTTATCTTTTAATTTTTCGCTTTGCTTATAACAAAAATTGAACATCATCAGAGACAATGTTCAATTTTCATCTTTATTATATCATTAGATAAAGCTGTTAATTAAGCGTTTTGCTCGTCAGCTTTTCTTTTTGCTTCTTCTTCTTCCTGAAGTTTCGCGTCTTCTTTGTCTTTTTTACGCTCAGAAAGACCTTCTTCGATTGCTTTCGCAATGTAGTTGGTAATCAAGTTGACCGCTTTCCATGCATCATCGTTACCAGGGATTGGGTAATCTACCTGAGTAGGGTCAGAGTTCGTATCTACCAATGCAAATACCGGAATGTTCAACTTTTGCGCTTCAGCGATAGCGATATGCTCTCTTTTGATATCAATCACGAAAAGTGCAGCTGGAAGTCTGTTTAGGTCAGCAATACCGCCTAGTACTCTCTCCAGTTTAGCTTTTTCACGACTGATCATCAAACGCTCTCTTTTCGCAAGGTTCGTATAAGATTCTTCTTTCATCATCTTATCGATACCAGCCATTTTTTTCAATGACTTACGAATAGTAGCGAAGTTCGTCAACATTCCACCTAACCATCTTTCAGTTACATATGGCATGTTAAGTTGCTGAGCAGCAGTTTCTACTACTTCTTTAGCTTGCTTCTTAGTAGCTACGAACATCACTTTTCTGCCCGATCTTACAACTGACTGCAAAGCAGCAGCAGCATCATCCAAAGCAGTAAGCGTCTTGTTCAAATCTATGATGTGGATGCCGTTCTTCTCCATGAAGATGTACGGTGCCATCTGTGGATTCCACTTACGAGTAAGGTGACCAAAATGTACACCAGCATCCAATAAGTCTTTGTATTCTAATCTTTCCATTATGATATTAACGTTTACTGAATTGGAATCTTCTTCTTGCTTTTCTTCTTCCGTATTTCTTACGCTCAACCATTCTCGGGTCACGTGTAAGGAATCCGTCTTCTTTCAAAACAGGTTTGTTTTCCTCGTCAAGTTCTACAAGGGCGCGGGAGATAGCTAGTCGTACTGCTTCTGCCTGACCTTTCGGTCCGCCACCATCAACGTTTACGTTGATATCATAATTGCCATCGACATCCAGCTTCACTAGAGGCTGCTTTACGATGGTCTGTAAAATCTCAGAAGGAAAGTAGTTGGCCAATTCTTTGTCGTTGACAGTGATTGCGCCTTTACCGCTCTGTAGGTAAATCCTAGCTACAGAGGTTTTCCTTCTTCCAATGGTGTTAATAATTTCCATTTAGGTTTTAAAGTTTTACTTCTTTTGGTTTTTGTGCCTCATGCGGATGTTCCGCACCTTCGTACACATAAAGGTTCTTAATTAGCTTGTTTCCCAATTTTGTCTTTGGTAACATGCCTCGTACAGCTCTTTCTACTAATAATCTAGAGGTTTTTGCTTTAGCTTCCGCTGGAGTCTCAAAACGCTGTCCACCAGGGTAACCTGTGTGTCTTACGTATTGCTTGTCTGTCCACTTTTTACCGGTCAGGCGAACTTTATCGGCGTTGATCACGACTACATTGTCACCGCAATCCACGTTCGGAGTGTATCCCGCCTTGTGCTTTCCTCTGATAATTTTCGCTACTTCGCTGGACACTCTACCCAACACGAGAGAATCGGCATCTACGATTACCCAATTCTTTTCTACTGTAGCACTGTTTAACGATACTGTTTTATAGCTTAAAGTATCCAATTTTTTAAATGTTTATAATGAACTTATTGGTTCTCCCTCAGAAAAGGGACACAAAAATAGAAGTTTAATTTTGTAAAACCAAACTAAGGTATGAATTAAGTGATTTGCTTAATTGCCTGATTATGAGATGGCTCACAGATACTTACGAAGTTGCTTGACGAGTACCGCAAAATCCTTTGGATAGGGTGCCTCTACCTCCACTACCTCACTTTCATCTTCTCCAAAATTATGAAAAGCTATAGAGTGCGCATGAAGTGCGACCCGCTCGATAAGCGGTTTCTCCTCGTCTTTGTGCTTGCCTAAATGGAAATTGCGCTTTAAATCTGATAAGTAGATGTAGTCTCCACCATAGATTGGGTCACACCCGATATTTGCTTCATGAAATGCGAGGTGTACCCGTATTTGGTGTAACCGACCCGATACTGGAAAACACTTGACTAAGGTGTGTTTTTTGAAAGATTCCAAAGTGCTAACCAACGTCAGAGAAGGTTTTCCTTGCCGAAAATCGACCCGGGACTTGCTATTAGTAGAGTATATTGGTTGATCTGCCTCGAGGTTTCCAAACTCGTGAATGCCATTTACAACCGCATGGTATACTTTTTTGACTTGTCTCTTTTCGAGCAGAATGGCGAAGTGTCTGTATGCCTCTTGATGCTTGGCAATGACTAAAACCCCTGATGTTTCTTTGTCCAGTCGGTGGCAAACCTGGGCGTCTTCGTGATATTCTTTCGCTAGTTTTAAGATATCTATTGGGTCATTGCGATCCTCCAGTGTAGAAATGTATGGGGGTTTGTTGATTACGATGTAGTGATCGTTTTCCTTTAGAATGATGTCTTCAAACCTCAGCCCCTTTACATATTTATGCATAGTCATCCTCTTCGTCTTCTTCCTCCACAAATCTATGCGCTACAGGCTTACCTTTTTTTAATTTGAAACTAAAAGTGGATCCTTTTTTTACTTCACTTTCTACATCAACCGTAGAATCATGACCTTCCATGATGTGTTTGACAATGGCAAGTCCGAGTCCAGTACCTCCTTTTTCTTTTGATCTGCTCTTCTCTACGCGATAGAATCGTTCAAAGATCCGGCTTAAATCTTCAGGAGGAATGCCTCGTCCATTGTCCTTAATAAAGGTGGTGATCGAATCTTTAGATTCTTCAAATCGAATATTTACAGCACCTCCCTTTTTCGTGTATTTGATCGCATTGGATACGAGGTTGATCAATACCTGATAAATCCTCTGGTAATCTCCACGAACGAAGTGTTTCTGATCATCACCGGTGATGCTTACTTCAATATCTCTCTTTTCAGCTTTACCATCGAGCTGGTCCATTACTTCCCTCGTCAGTCTGACTATATCAAAGCTTTCAAAGTGCATTTTGATCTCGCCAGTCTCCATTTGGGAGATAGTCAGTAAATCCTGTACGAGAATATCCAGCCCATCCAGACTCTTCGCTGCTTTTTTCAAAAACTTAGTTCGAACTTTTTTATCCTCTACGGCACCATCTAATAAGGTGTGAACAAATCCCTGGGCTGCAAAAATGGGCGTTTTAAGTTCGTGAGATACGTCAGCTATGAATTCTCTTCGGAACGTTTCCATTCGCTTAAGCTCCAAAATCTCCTGTTGCTTTCGCTCGGCATAGTTGTAAATCTCCCGGTTGATTTTCTTCAGGGGATTGAGCGATACTTTGTTGGTCGGCTTGGTCAGGTTCGAGAGTTCTTTATCGCGCATGTTATTCAGCACGTCGTGAATGGACGTGATGTGCCGAAAAAAGAGGAACTCTAAAACCAAGCGGATCAGAATGTAAGAAGCACAAAAAGCAATCCCAAAGGCGATGGCCAATGCTGCAGGTAAGATAGAGGGCACCAATGTCAAAAATGCCGTAGTAATTACGGCGATGATTGATGCCAACAACAAGGACAGTCCTCGGGAATTAATGATCATAGGGTATTCTTAATTCGTGTCGAATTTGTAGCCAACACCTTTTACTGTGGAGATGTATCCATCACCAATTTTCTCACGCACTTTACGAATGTGTACATCCACGGTACGTGCCAGTACATACACGTCAGTACCCCAAATGTTTTGGAGCAGTTCGTCTCTGCTGAAAACTTTGCCAGGATTCTGCGCCAGAAAGTAGAGTAATTCAAACTCTTTTTTGGGAAGATTGATCTTGTGTTCGCCTACATAAACTGTGTAGCTGGTCCGATCTACTACAAGGTCTCCAACAGATATTTTATTGGATTCTTTCTTTTTCTTGGATTCTCTTCTGAAAAGCGCATTGATTCGACTTACAAGTGCTCTGGGTTTGATTGGTTTAGTGATGTAATCATCTGCTCCCATATCAAATGCAGCTACTTCAGAATATTCCTCAGATCGAGCTGTGAGAAAAATAACGAACGCATTGGCCAGCTCTGGCACTTCTCTTATCTGACGACACGTTTCAACTCCGTCTTGTTTGGGCATCATAATGTCCAGAATGATCAGATCAGGAATGAACGACTTGGCGATATCAACTCCTTTGATACCATCCAGGGCCGTTTTCACATCATAGCCTTCTTTAACCAGATTGTATTTCAATAATTCGAGAATGTCTGCTTCGTCATCAACAACCAGTATCTTTTGGTTTTGCTTCGCCATGTGGTTTTGTGGTTTGCGTAATATTTGGTTAACCAATAAATGATCTAAAAATAATTCGTCAGAGCTACCGACTGCAAAAGGAGCCTGTGTGAGCAAAGACATTCGATATTATTCAAATTTAAAGAGAAATCACTTTTCTGATTAAAAGGTAACAATTTGTTAATTAATCATCACTTCCCATATTCTTCTTTTAGCGCTTCGATCATCGCTTTGAAGTTTTGATTGTGAGCATTATAAATAGTCATAATTGTGTCTTCTTGATCGTGATACCTGCGAAAAGCCATGAAATAAGCGTTATTTGGCTGGGTCTTACTGAAAATGTTTCGGTACTTTGGATTATAGAAATTAGCGGAATCCAATGAGTTGGTAATCGCTAAAATCATTTCTGACTTCAGGAATCCCTGACTAAATCAGGTGTTTTATCTTCGAAACTTTCGTAGAGACTATCAAGTGATCTGGCACCGGATAAAATGAGTTTGGTTAGAAGTTTGGAGTCTGCCTCCGATTGTATGTATTCTAAGTGTTGTGCCGAGCTATCACCAAAATAAGAGACCAGAAACATTTCTGCTCCTTTTTCCCCAATGAATGATGCCAGGTTCTCGTTAAATTCAATTTCGTCTTTTATAAATAAGGTGGCATGTGTTAGTTCATGAATGATCACTTCCGCAAGGGCTCCGTCGCTTCTTTCGAGCATATTAGAGAGAAGCGGGTCTTCCAGAATTCCAAGTGTGGACCAGCCGCCTACGGTACGAATCCTGACGTCAAAGCCCTGATCTTTTAATTTCCTGGCCTCTTGTTTAGCAGCTTCTAAATCGAAGAAACCTTTATAAGGCATGCTGCCCAGGAAGGGGTAATCCCATCGGTACGCTTCTAATGCATATGGTTCAGAGGCCGACACATTCCATAATAGTGTTTTCCCTCCCTGATCAAATAGTTTAGTGTAATTATCTGACTGTAAAAGCCCTAAACTGTCAATAGCATATTTTCTCACTTCTTTGGTTAACTCTAGTTTTTGTTTGAGCGAGTCAGGGTAGTCCGGGTCTGAAAGAAATGCCTCAATGGGCCGGGCCTCCGTGATAACGCGGATTTGCCCCTTTGCCTGAAAATAGCCGTATTTAACCCATTGCCAGTTCCAGGCACAGATTGCTATTATTATGAGCAAACAGCCTAAAATAATTTTTTTCAACATATATTTACTAATATATTTAGCTTATTGAGGTTAAATTGTATTAATCGAGATAACTTTGTTAATTGAGATCAAATCAGAAAACACACGACATTACTCTATCAAGTATGGCTGACAATAGCGACAAACTTAAAGCACTCCAGATAACCATTGACAAGCTGGAAAAAACGTATGGTAAAGGTACCATCATGAAGCTTTCTGATAATAAGGTTTTGGATGTTCCGGTCATTTCTACTGGTTCACTAAGTCTGGATATGGCTTTGGGTGTTGGAGGGATTCCTCGCGGTAGGATTATTGAGATTTATGGACCGGAATCTTCAGGTAAGACGACACTGGCGATGCACTGCATTGCTGAGGCTCAGAAAAAAGGGGGACTTGCTGCCATCATTGATGCGGAACATGCTTTTGATAAAGGCTATGCCGAGAAATTGGGAATTGATACCGAGAACTTATTGATATCTCAGCCGGATAATGGAGAGCAGGCTTTGGAAATTGCCGAGCATTTGATCCGCTCTGGCGCGTTAGATATCGTGGTTATTGACTCAGTAGCTGCCCTGGTGCCAAGAGGAGAACTTGAAGGTGAGATGGGTGATAGTAAAATGGGGCTTCAGGCTCGGTTGATGTCACAGGCACTTAGGAAATTGACTGGAGCAATCAACAAGACCGGATGTTCATGTGTTTTCATTAACCAGCTTCGCGAGAAAATAGGGGTGATGTTTGGTAATCCGGAAACGACAACCGGTGGTAATGCACTGAAATTTTACGCTTCCGTTCGTTTGGATATTCGAAGAATTGGCCAGATTAAGGAAAGTGCTGATAATATTCTTGGTAACCGCACACGAGTGAAGGTGGTGAAAAATAAAGTAGCACCTCCATTTAAGGTAGTGGAGTTTGATATCATGTATGGTAGAGGAATCAGCAAATCTGGTGAGATCATTGATATCGGAGTGGAGCTGGATGTTATTAAGAAATCAGGTTCATGGTTCTCTTATAACGATAGCAAGCTAGGGCAGGGTAGAGATGCTGTGAAGCAACTGGTAGAAGATAACCCAGAGCTGATGGAGGAACTGGAAACGAAAATCAAAGCTAAGATCGCTGGTGTTGAAGAGGTACCAGATGAACTGGGTGTCGAAAGCAAATAAACAGTGAACTAATAAAAAAGGTCTTTGAGGTTGCTCAAAGACCTTTTTTATGTCTTTTAACTTCTAATGGCAATAACTGGATCTAATCGAGCAGCCATAGCTGCTGGAATAATTCCAGATGCCATGCCAATAGCAGCGGATACGCCTAACCCTAGCGCAATATTTGAGAAGGTTAAGACCAGATCCAGTGATCCCAGGCTTACCAGAGACAGGAGCCAAACAAGGAATAGTCCAAACCCACCACCGAGTACACTTAAGAAAACTGACTCAAACAAGAACTGGAAGAGGATGAAGTAATTCTTCGCTCCTAATGATTTTTGAATACCAATAATGTTGGTCCGCTCTCGAACCGAAACGAACATAATATTGGCGATCCCAAACCCACCTACTAAGATGGAGAACCCACCAATAAACCAGCCTGCAAGCCCTATCACATCAAAGGTGGACCCAATGAAGTTGGCGATTGCTTCAGGTCTATTCAAGGCGAAATTATCTTCTTCTTTTGGTTTCAGAGACCGCTTTTTGCGCATGAGACCTCTTATTTCTGCTTCCAGCTCCACCAGACCAATGTCTGAATCCAATCCTTTGACGGTGATATTCGGTTCTACACCGCCTCGTGCTCCACTATAAAATATTTTAATGAATGATTTAAAAGGCATGTAGATGTTGTCGTCATTGCTCGGAGCTCCCAAAAAGCTGTCGCCCTCTTCCTTTATCACTCCAATGACGTAATACTTGAGCCCTTGCAGCTTGATTTCTTTGCCTAGCGCACTCGTATTAGGGAAAAGTTCTTTGGCGGGACGGTTTCCTAAAACCACCACATTCCTTCCGGCGTCAGCTTCTTGAGGAGTGAAATATCGGCCTTGAACGATGGGTATTTCATAGACATCCTTGTGTTCGTAAACTGTACCGACTAATGCCAGGTCTACCGAGCTTGAACTCTCGCGCTTGGCGATTACTCCGCCTCTGGTCGCTAGAATAGTTACTCCCTCAGCATTTTTTAAATTTTCCGCCAAAAACTCGTACTCTTCGTAAGTAGGATATGGGCGCTGAAGGTATTTCCACCAGGGGTAAGGGCCACCACCAAAACCATATGGCCACTTTTGGACATTGATGTTGTTAGTGCCAAGGAAGTTGAGGCTATCCTTGATACTTTTTTCCAATGAATCCACCAGGGTGAATACCGCAATAATGGCGAAGATTCCAATGGTAACTCCAAGTAAGGAAAGCGTGGTTCGCAAGATGTTCATTCTCAATGCATTCCAGGCAAATCGAAAACTTTCTATTATTAATCTAATTACTAGCACAGTGCTTTTTTGTTAGGTAAATGAGTCTGCAATGTAAATATGGTTTTTATGCGATAAAAACAAAAGTATTTGCTAATTTTGCCGACTTGTTTAAGTCACATACCATTGGTTAATCCAATCATTACGATATGAAATTATCAGCGTTCAAATTTGATCTACCATCTAGCCATATTGCTCTACATCCTACCGAAAACCGAGATGAGTCTCGATTGATGGTCATCCACAAAGATACGGGAGAAATAGAGCACAAAGTTTTTAAAGACATTGTAGATTATTTTGACGAAGGGGATATGATGGTAATCAATGATACCAAAGTTTTCCCTGCGAGGTTATACGGTAACAAAGAGAAAACGGGTGCCAAAATCGAAGTTTTTCTTTTGAGAGAGCTCAATAAGGAAATGAAGCTTTGGGATGTTTTGGTGGATCCGGCACGAAAAATCCGTGTTGGAAATAAACTTTATTTTGGAGAAGGTGAGTTGGTTGCAGAAGTAATTGACAATACCACTTCCAGAGGTAGAACCATCCGGTTTTTGTTTGACGGTGACGAGACCGATTTTTATAAAATGATTGATCGTCTTGGAGAAACTCCATTACCTAAAAACATCAAAAGAGCTGCGGAGCCAGAAGATAGAGAGCGTTTTCAGACAATCTATGCGAAAAATGTAGGTGCTGTAGCAGCGCCTACTGCAGGGCTTCATTTTACACAGCAAGTCCTTAAGCGTTTGGAAATTAAAGGTATAGATATTGATCCAGTAACACTTCACGTAGGTTTGGGAACGTTCAGACCTGTAGATGTGGAGGATTTGACCAAGCATAAAATGGATTCAGAGAACTACTTCGTTCCGGATGCAACGGCTGATCGCGTAAACAGAGCATTGGATGAAAAGAAAAAAGTGATTTCTATCGGAACTACCGTGATGAGAACATTAGAGTCTTCTGTTTCTGCAAATGGGCGTTTAAAAGCAAATGAAGGATGGACCGATAAATTCATTTTTCCGCAATACGAATTCAAGATTTGTAATGCGCTAGTCACCAATTTTCATTTACCTGAATCAACGTTGTTGATGATGGCATCTGCGTTTGGAGGATATGATTTGATGATGGAAGCATATCAGTTGGCAATCAAAGAAAAGTACCGATTCTTCACCTACGGTGATGCAATGTTGATCATCTAATATGCGTGAGCATGTCATCATAGTTGCAGGAGGAAGTGGTTCCAGAATGAAGCAAGCACTTCCAAAGCAGTTTATAGAAATAGCAGAAAAGCCTATAGTGGTACATACCATTGAGGCTTTTCTTGTTTATAACCCATCCATTCATATTGTGCTGGTTTTACCGGAGGCACACATTACGACATGGAACACTATTCATAAAGACTTTTTAGACAATCAAGTGATCGATATAGCTCATGGAGGTGCTTCTCGCTTTCAAAGTGTGAAAGCTGGATTGGATTTAGTGGGTGAAGGTTTGGTGGCTATCCATGATGCTGTACGGCCGATGATCACTAAAAATGTCATATCAGCGTCTTTTAAGGAAGCTGAGCTATCTGGATCAGGAGTAGTGATGGTACCTTTAAAAGATTCTATTCGTGAGCAAGAGGCTGGTGTGACGATCGCTCGCGACAGATCCAGGTTTTTAACTGTTCAAACTCCACAGACCTTTCAGGTTCATTTGATCAAGAAAGCTTTCGAACAGGGGGAGTCACCTTTATTTACAGATGATGCCTCGGTGTTTGAGGCGGGTGGTCAAGACGTAGCAGTGGTTTCAGGTGATTACCGCAACATTAAAATAACCACACCAGAGGATTTGGTGCTCGCGGAAGCCCTACTCCAAAAAAAGAGTTAATAAAAAACCCTGATTCTGGGATCAGGGTTCGTGTCTTTAGGAGAAGGCTAGTCGTTAATACTCGTCTTCGTTGAAAAAGAAATCTTCCTTTGTTGGGTAATCAGGCCAGATTTCTTCAATGTTTTCATAAGGCTGCCCGTCATCTTCTAGTTCCTGAAGATTTTCTACCACCTCTAGCGGCGCTCCAGAACGGATTGAGAAATCAATTAACTCATCTTTGGTGGCTGGCCATGGTGCGTCTTCTAAATAAGATGCCAATTCTAATGTCCAATACATATTCTTCTGCCTTTAAAAATTTCGTGCAAAAATAGCTTTTCTAACGAGAAATCAAACTTTTATTTTACTCTCGCTCCTCATTAGATATTACACTTAAATGTAAAACACAATTTATTTGTTTCATTTTTATTGGAAAAAATCACTTTTCCTCCCTGATCAGCTCTAGAAGCTGTTTTTTGGTTTTGATCTTTATTTCCTGTTGTGCCAGTTTTTTCTCAATAAATCCAAGACCTCCAGATCCTGAAGTGGAAAAGTTCGCAGAATTTTCCTGGTATTTGTCCAAATCGGTCTGGTCACGGTTGATCAGTTCTTCTAAAATGCCAATTCTGATTTGACGTTTTTTCGTTTTGTCCAATTCACGGAAATTCTTAAATCGTTTATTGGCTAGTTTATCAATGAAATCACGCTCCATGAGCAATTGCACTTTGTTAAAAGCGTCACTTTTGGTTTTCTTGCCATCAGGGTCATTTGGTCTGAAACCTTTTAGCTTGTTCTTGATTTCATCAAGTTTTTTGAAATTATATGACTCTGTGCTCTCCACAAAAGAAGAAAGCTGATTGGTGATCTCTGAGATATCAACAGACGGCTGAGATGATACTCTTGGTCTTCTTGGTTTGAGTTTTTGATTGAAAGTTCTAAAAAGTGGATCGTACTCTTCCTTGGGGATATTCCCCACATCTCGCCACGCTTGCTTCAGCTCCGCTATTTTTTCGAATTTAGCTTTTCCAAAGAGGTTTTCGAGTGTTTTCGTTCGCTCTATAAGTGCTTCGTATTCTTTTTTTCGTAATTCACCGAGGCGTTTTTTGTCCTCATAAAAATCCTTCTTCTTTTCAAAAAATGCCTGGATCACACCCCAAAACGCCTCTTCGAGACCTTCGTGATCTTCTTCCTTTGGGTTGCCTGTTTTAATCCACCGAGCTTTGATATCGTGAATTTCCTGTGTTGCTTCTTTCCAGTTTATTTTCTCAGCCGAGGCTTTGATTTCCTCTAAAAGACTGGCTTTTATTTCGGAGTTGCGTTCTCTATTTTTTTCAATAATGTCTTCCAGCAGTGACTCTTGCCTCACAAGCCGGTCCTCTAACACCTGATAATCACCCAAACCGTCGTGCGTACTCAGCTGGGTCTTCAAGTGTTTGAGCTTCATTAGAAAAGAGCCTTTATTTTGAGACTCTTCAATTTCTGTTTCCAGGTCACTTATTTTTTTGACCAGTTCTTCGTATTTCTCTCGGAAATAATTGACGGAAGTATCTTCATCTTCTCGTACTTCACCTATTTCCCGCTCTGGGTTTTTTCCCCAGGAGTTGAGAAATAGTTTGTCATTCTTTATTTTTCCGAAAGGTATTTCCTTTTCGCTCACGACTTATTCTATTAGACTTATTCCCTTATTCGATCCGAT
>JAMWZA010000071.1:2206-25939 GCA_024305105.1 Marinoscillum sp. | reverse complement strand
TATTAATATATAGCTTCTCTTTGCCGCCTCGTAGCTGGCACACTCCAGACTTTTTTCAGCAGACCCTAATTATCCATTTCCAAAAATCTTGTTATTAACACCAAAAATCTAATCGTTTTTCCCAGTCATCTAATTACCACCTAGAAGCGCATGCCTTCATTATACTTTTGAATTGTGAATAAAATCAAAGGAATGATGAAAAAGCAAATATTATTAATCGATGATAACCCAATGATGGGCGGTTTCTTAAGCCACATGTTTGGAAAAGAATACAATGTAATGTGGTGCACCACAGCAGAAGAAGCCCTTTCCTGGCTGCACAAAAGAAATCTACCAAATCTAATTCTATGTGATTTTGAAATGACAGGTATGTCAGGTTTGGATTTCGTCAATGAAATCAAACGAACAGGATTTTACAAAGACATCCCTGTCATTATGCTTTCAGGAAAAAGCAGCAGTGAGGACCGAATCAAGTGTCTGAAAGCAGGAGCAGAAGACTTTGTGGTTAAGCCATTTAACCCGACAGAGTTAAACATAAAAGTTGCGAACATTCTCGATAAAGTAGAAGCATAAATAGAGCACCAAAACCCGACCATTGTCAAACATGAAAGAAATAATTTTAATCAATCAAAAACACCTGAAGCCAGCTATAGAAGAGTATGGCATGAAGGTGACGCATTTTGACTCGTTTGAAACGGTAGCGCTCGATCTTCACCGAAGAAAGCACTACAACAAACCCATGGCTCATGCCATTCTTTCAGATATGGACCCGGAAGGTGACTACAAAAACCTCATCAAATTCATCAATTCCCAGAAGGTGAATCTTCCTGTAGTGGTGGTCACTAACCATCATAGTTCTACGCTCAGAAAAGAAGCATTTGAGGCGGGAGCTGCTGATTACTTCTATTACGGCCTACAGCTCGATCAATTGTTAAAAAGACTTGAAACGCTGAATAACTGGACAGAAGAGCATACCAAAAGTGCTTACCAGATCAACTACCGGGCACCTATTGGCAAACGGATATTTGACATCTTGGTATCTGGGTTTCTGTTACTTCTACTAAGTCCGCTATTCCTGGTCATAGGACTTATGATAAAATTCAGTTCAAAAGGCCCCGTGTTCTACAGCTCTCCGAGAGTGGGAACGGGTTACAAAACCTTCCCTTTCTACAAATTTCGATCCATGCGTGTAAATGCTGACCACATGCTTAAAAACATGAAGCATCTTAATCATTACGCAAATAAGGAGGAAGTAGCACAACCTCAGGTTCCACAAAATGATCAGCCGATGCTCTTTAGCGATGACGGATATATCAATGAGTTGGAGTTTGAGCAAATGAAAAAAACAGAAGAAGAACAGACGTTCGTAAAAATACAAAATGATCCTAGAATCACTCGTATAGGACACTTCATCAGAAAAACCAGTATCGATGAATTGCCACAGCTGGTCAACGTGCTATTGGGTCACATGTCAATTGTTGGCAATCGTCCACTTCCTCTTTATGAAGCAGAAAAACTAACATCAGATATGTGGGCTTTGCGATTCATGGCTCCTGCAGGTATCACCGGTCTCTGGCAGGTTACCGAGCGGGGAAAGTCTAACACCTCTGCTGACTCAAGGAAATTATTAGACATGGATTATGCTCAAAACTATTCGCTTTGGATGGATCTCAAAATACTACTAAAAACTCCCCTTTCCGCTATTCAACAAGAAAAAGTATAACAATGAAATCAATGAAAAATTTAATAATTTTTACAGTTTTGGTGGGAGCCATCAGCAGCTGTATGGTCACCAACGAACCGGTTGCCGAAGAAATACTGGACGACAGCATCGTGGCAGAAGAGTTAATTACAACCAACTTTAGCAGCACTTCGATAGGATTAGACTTAAAAACAATTGATAATGAAGCACTTGCAGGTATATTAATCAAGCTATGGAATGCATCTCCACTCGAAGGAGGTCAGGTAATCTTTAAAGGCATAACAGACCAAAATGGACAACTTACTGCTGATTACAACATGCCTAATCATTTGGAAGAGGTGATTTTAGAAATTGGTCAAATAGGAATTCCTGATTTTCTAATCATTCCAGTGGATAGAGTTGACGAAGTGACCATCAAAGGTCATGAACATGAGTTCAATTACCTGGATGAAAGCCTGATCCCAGGTCAAAGCAATTCGGAGGAAGATTCAGGGTCAGGCAGATCCAATGGACGAACGGCCAATGCACCGATCAATTACCTCTCTTCTTACAATATATTTGGGGTTCCGAGTAACCTGGAATCAACACGCGACAGAGTATCATCAGAACTGGTATCCTTCATTAATGCTTCTTTACCAGAAGGAAAACCTGTACCGGAAGCACATCCGAGATACCTTTCAAATGAGATAGAAAGTAACCTGGTGGTCGAAGAGACAGCTGATGTGTGGATGACTTTTGTACATGAAGGCGCTGGTTACAAAAACACGTTAGCTTTTTATACCTACCCTACAGGTTCTGAGCCTAGCTCTCCAGATGACATTGAATCATTGAACGTGGTATTTCCAAATGCCTCCTACCTCTGGTCTGGTGGAGCGTTGTTGACAGGACATAAAGTACATCTTGGAACATTCGAACCTGGTACAACAATCGGTTTTGCACTTATGGCCAATGGGTGGAATGGATCTCAATCCACACACGGATTACATACCGTCTACTCAAACAACATATTGAATCCAGAATCCACAGAATCCAATCGATATCATTCGGTGTTGCTTTACGATGACACCAACGACATATTCCTAGTAGGTTTTGAGGATCAAAACCGAGACAAAGTCAGTGACAATGACTTCAATGATGCCGTATTTTATTTGAGCGCCAATCCGATTGAAGCCATTAACCGAGAAAATGTAAACCCTATTGACAAACCTGTGGACGCTGATGGAGATGGTGTAAATGACACCTACGATGAATATCCGGATGACAGCAGGTATGCCTATCAGTATGTATACCCCGCTGAAGGTGCATATGGAACATTTGCTTTCGAAGATCAATGGCCAAACAAGGGCGACTATGACTTTAACGATCTGGTAGCTGCCTACCAGTATCGACAGCTGGCTAATGCCAATAATCGACTGGTGAAAATTGATGCTGAGTTTGTCATTAAAGCCGTTGGTGCTGGATTTATAAATGGACTAGGTTTCCAATTGGACATGGACCCCTCAGGTATTAGCAGCGTTTCAGGCAATCATCTGGGTCAGGAACTATTCTCACTAAACGCAAACGGAACGGAAGCTGGTCAGTCCAAAGCAGTCATTCCAGTCACCGACAATGCACATGCAGGCTTTGCAGGTCGTGGATTTATCAATACCGATGAATCTCATGAGTACCAGACTCCAGACACCATCATGGTGAGCATTGAATTCTCCAACAGCATTTCACTTTCTGGGGCAGGTGTAGCACCTTACAATCCATTTTTGGTCATTAATCAAACTAGAGGCAGAGAAGTACACATCCCTGGCTATGCTCCTACCGATCTGGTAGACACCAATTATTTTGGAACGGTCAATGACGCCACGGACATGGCTGCAGGAAAATACTATGTAACTCAATCTGGATTGCCATGGGGAATGAACTTACCGATAAGTTTCGACTACCCACAAGAAAAAACGGATGTAAGGGACTCCTACAACAACTTCAATCAGTGGGCCGTCAGCGGTGGATTTAGTTTCATGGACTGGTACATTGAAAAGACAGGGTACAGAAATACAGATAAGATCTACAAGAAACGATAAAGACAATAATACCGATATAGATTAAGCAATTATTGGTTGGTTTTGGTTTAAAAGGGTGCTCACATCGAGCATCCTTTTTTTTATGCCGTCATCTTTCTAATTTCAAACCAAACTCCAATTAAATGAACAAAGCCGTTGACTATTTCCATAAGGTGAGCTACCTGCAGTATCCCTTCATGATCATTTCTTTCTGGTATGCGATTAAGCCATATACGTACTTATTTGACGGTCTGGAAAACGGCTTGTTGCTCGCTCTTGCTGATTATCAAAACATGTTGGTTTTTCTAGGGCTTGGTCTAAGTTTCTCCACTCTTCAGGATACTACCAAGACACAGAATAGTTTTTCGAGGAAAGTATGGGAAAACCCACGCAAAGGGAAGTTGTTCATTGGTATGCTCATCGGATGCATCATCTTTTGTTTCGTCATCGGGATAGTCGGACTCTACTACGATGAAAAAACCGTTCTTAATGAACTCTCTTATGGGTGTATCGTACTGGCTATTGGCATTTTAGGCTTGCTTAAATCCGCTACCGAAATGTTTGAAAACCACCGGTTGGATAAGAGAAATGGAGAATAGAGCAAGAGCTAAGAAACACAGAGGTGAAAGCTATGATCATAGTCAAATACGGAGGTCTTTAGTCAATGAAGGTTTTGAGGACTTTAAAATTACCGCTGCGCTTAAACAGATGGATAATAATGAAATTCATGAGCTCTATCTAAAGCACCACAATCATCGTATAAGTAATGTCAGAGTTTATTGTGGGGGCCATTGGAATGTGATCTATAATTTATCAATACCATGAACATGATCAATTAGACCTGCTCACATTCTTTTATTTGGAAGAATCCAACTAGGCACACTTATTGGGTTTGGTGAACTAAATTAAAAATGGTTTACTGTGCTTGAGATCAGGCGTATCGAAAAGAAAATGTAGTACTATTAAATCAATGCTTTACAATTACATGAGCATATTGAAAACTAGACTCGCTCATCACTTTCAAGTGGTAAACACCATCCGCCCATTGATTGGTAGGAACCTCTAAAAGGCCATTTGTAGCAACTGCACTTTTTTGATAGGTATATTCTCCAAACTCATTGATTATAGACACTTGAACCTTTTCATCTGACAGATTAATTCTCAACAGATCATTTACAGGGTTTGGGTAAACCTCAATAGCAATTTGCTCAGGCTCTTTTTCCATACTTTTCTGATTCCCTTCATGTCCAGCATAGGCGTACGATGCATCCAGACCAAGTTCGCAAGCACCAATATCACCTATATCGCTAACAGAATCGGGGCGTGTGTTTTCATAAAAATCTCGCCATCTTACCGGAGATGTAGCAAAATCCAACGCCTCATTGATCAGTGGAGAATCTGCATTAGGAATATAGTCTGTTTGAAGTCCAAGTGAATCGTAAACAGGAGATGCGTAATTGTTACTGACTAGCACATAATTAGTAGGAATAGTCAAAATCTCATTTGAGCTATTGTTGTAATTCACATTCGTTAGTTCACTTTCAATGGCGGACTTATTAATAGCATTATTGACCAAAATCAAACTATCAATATAGCCGGTTCCTATCTTATGCAAAAGACGGAAATTGGAGGTACTACCCACATGACTATTGGCCAGGTTTACAAAAGTGTTATTGATCATGCTCACACTGTTGGCGAGGTATGAACTTGTAACAGGCTGCATGCTTAATTGAATCCATTTATGCTTGCTGGCATCTGTATCAAAGCCATCAAAGATGGAATTGTAGATACCTAGATCTCCTCCAGCTTGCAAATTCACTTCCATCAGCGTTTGGTTGAGAACCGAAGAAACTGCGCTGACATTTTTTAACACAACCAAACTTGGTGCACCTTTCACTCGAATGAGGTTCTTTCCAGCCACTTGACTTTCCAAATGAATACGGTCCAATAAGAGTGTGTCCAACAAGTTGGTACCATACCCATGTGCCACGTCTACCAAATCATCCGAGCCAACAATACTCAGGTTTGACAGTACCACATTCCCAGAATTGTCCGTTATAAAATCGATATTAGCATAACTGGGATTATCAGCCGAAATATGAACGGTATGGTCACCACCCAATTCAAAGTTGGAAGAATTCTTAAAGGCTATGGCATTGGAAGAATATGACATTTCAATAGCCAACTCCGAAACAGCTACAATCTCAATAGGATCTATTGAATTGCCTTCCAGATTTTGAAACCAGATGCGCCCGGTTTTTAGCGTGTCGAGCAATGCAATTCGATATCCAGCTCCAAGACCTTCGCCATCAAATCCATATACCTGAGGTGGCAGTGCACAGTCAAACTCTGCTGTGGAGATGTAATCCAATCCAGCGGGGTATGCATGAGGGCTTTCATACGCACCACAATCAATTCTTGCAGACTGCACCCGAATCAAGCCTGAAAAATCTAAAGAATCTAGTGATTCATT
Organism: Marinoscillum sp.; assembly: GCA_024305105.1. Lineage (GTDB taxonomy): Bacteria > Bacteroidota > Bacteroidia > Cytophagales > Cyclobacteriaceae > Marinoscillum. The sequence continues at coordinate 19,713 of JAMWZA010000071.1, read as the reverse complement.
CATCCAAAAAAGACTGACTCCTCCATCACATGCTGCGGATTGCTCAGCTAATCGCACATCTGTCAATCCATTTATACCGTAATTTCCTGCAGTATTAACTGTCCCGTTTTGAAAGTGTACATCCGATATGTCCTGCACGATCAAATTATTTCCTGCATGGGTAAAGCCATCATAGTTGGCTGTTGGGGAACTAATAAAATCCATACTGGCCACAGTCCATTCTGTGATGATGTTATTGTTCACATAGACATGGTTCATACTTACAGAATCTACTGGTGCATTGATATTGATACCTATACCGGCAGTGAACGCTATGGTGTTGTTGAAAATCCTGAGTTGTTCCAGATCGGAATAGTTTTGTAATCCAAAATAAGCAGCGAGCTCTGCATAGTTGCAGTCACCAGTACACATTTTGGTACCAGCATGGGCTTTGATTGCATCGCCTCCGGTCTGAAGAATGACATTTTGATAAATTTCGATTAGCCCCAAACCAGCAGCAAAAACCCCTGAACCCATCGTTTTTTCCACCCAATTATTAGCCACACGCCCAGCACACCCTTCGCCAAAGTGAATACCACTGCCATGTGCGCTGTAACCATCGGTACCTATATTGAGGATTTCATTACTCTCGATAATGCAATTCCTAACCACACCAGTAGTCTGGATACCATCTTTGCCCGTATTGATAATTCTGTTTTTGTGGATATAGACTCCATCCATTTCGTATCCGTAATACAGGCGGTTGTTATCACATTGAAAGTCATATTTATATGAGGTATTATTCATATAAACACCCTCATTTTTGAGATTAGATAATTCACAGTGCTCGATGGTAATATTGGACGCAAACCAGGTGGAATCGTCAGGCACATCCACACCAGATGCTAGCTGACAGTTGGCAAAGTACACATCCCGATTGTCCTTCACCTTCACGCCTGTTCCGGCTGTATCTACTCTTACTCTGGAAATGGTAAACTCTTGTGACAAACCGGACACTTCCACCCCATTGGAGTTAATTCCGTGAATGAAAATACCATGTACGCTTTCGGGCAGACTGCAATCACCTTTAACTTCAAAATACCTGGAATTGTGTAATTGTAATCCAGCATAAGTTGGCTCTGCTTTGATTTCGGCTATCTGTCCAGGTCGGTTTTTGATGATAATCGGATTCAATGAATCGCCAACTACATTTTCCAGATAAACTCTGCGAGTGATTTGCCCAAGACAAATGGCCACTCCCGGCTTCACCACACCTTGATTCACGATCGACGAATAAGTGCTAACAAGCTCAATCCAGCCCAGAGAGTCATTATGTGTGTAAAGACTGCTTGTACTATCTGGCATGTCAGCAAAATCCAGATTTTGTAGACCATCGCCCGATGACCTATTGTGCAAAATAAGATCACACGAACACTGGCTGTAAAGTGAAGTATGCAAAAAGATAAAAACACCAAAAAGGAAAAATGGAAGTAAAAACCGCATAATAGTCTGATTTCTGAAAGACAAATATCCTTTCTTCAGCCAAAACATATTAGCGGGAATTACCAGTTTACGACAACAGGTAAATTGCCTACTATTTAAGTTTATTGGAGGTCCCTAAATAAACGAAAGACAAACTGATAAAAACAAGTGCCCCAGTAGGGATCTGCGTGAGAAGGCCATTGGTATAACTCGATAAACACAAGCCGAGAAAACCACTGTAAAATGCTACCAGAATCTGTCTCAGTCTGGTGTTTTCCATAAACCATAGCTTCCTGCCCAGATAAAACACAATCACTACCAGCATCAGTAAATACAACCAAAGCCCTATCACCCCAGTCTCCATCCAGATGCGTGTGTAATGTCCGTCCGTGCCCAGTTCTGCTAAGAAGGTACCAGGTGAAAATCGCTTCCCCCAATAGCCAGCACTACCTATTCCTCCGCCAATCGGCTTATCGGCCATATACGCTTTAAGAATCAATTCACGCTGCTTACGTACCATCAGAGATGGGTCATCGGCCCGAAGAGCAGTCCTTAGTCGGTTTACCTGATAATTGGACTGCATGATGGTCGTGTATTTCAAGAACACAAAGACACTAGCTGCCAGAACTACTCCTAAGACAACAATTCTAAAATTCTTGGTCATAATGAAATAGGTAAAGCCACCCAGGGCCAAGATCCCCATCGCACCCCGTGTTCCCGAGATCAACATTCCATACAGACAAAGTGCAGCTATTAATAAGCACAACCAGCGGTACTTGTGCTTCCCTGGATAAAGTCCAATAACCCCAAATACTAACGCCGTGTGTGCCTGACTGGCACCGAACTGGGCGGCATCACTGAAATAGGAGAAAATTCTTAGTTTGCCAAATAAGACGTGAGTGCTAGCAGCGCCAGCATTTAACCACTGCTGCTCTACGTCACTCACACCCAGAAATAGCTGCTTCACTCCCCACAAGGTGCCAAAGAGTGCAAGCCCCGCCCAGATTGCCAAAAACCATTTTAAGTGATCTTTGGTCTTGTATACATACATCGTGAGTACAGCTAAAAGTAGCGGATAGAACGAAAGTCCCCTATTGGCATAGAACCAGGCTACTTTGCTTTTGGCCAGGGGATTGGCGATTTGAATAAACGAATACCCTAACCAAATAATAAGAATTAATGTCAGTGCATTGGTCAGGTATTGAGGCCGGTAGTACTCCTTTTTATCAAAAATCAATACCAATATCATCAAACCAAGCAAGCCATCTATACTGAGGCCAAACGGGATACCTGGAATGTACCTACTCAATAAGGAGATCAGAAACCCCATCACTACCACCACATGCATGAGTATGGCAGGCCGATGAAAGGAAATCATCACAAATATGACAATGGGAGGAACCAGCACCAACACCGCGCCGATCTTAATCCCTCCATGAGCGATAAGCATACCAGCACAAATGGTTAGAAGGATGCCGAGCACCCTTCTAAACACCTTACCTACTTGTATGGCCCGATTATCATATAGTGAGTTTTGTTCCAAATCAGGCTGTTTGTGGTTGTAACACTTTCGTGGTTTCTTCGGAATTGGCTATACCTTTTTCGGTATTTTTCACCATTCTGAATTTCTTCTTCAGCGAAAGGAAGTATCCCTCCAGGTATTTATAAGACAAAACAGAAATCAACATGGTGACTAAGAACGATCCACCATAAAGTGACAAATTGAAAATAAGAGGTGCAGACTCTACCAGATTCGTGTGAGACGTAAGTAGACTAATAACGATGGCGATGGATGCCGTGTGATAGGCATACATTCCAAAAGAAAGATTTCCCAGATAGTTAAAAAATGGATTTTCGAGCTGTATTGGAAAGCGATCATTCAACGATATATTAAGGATCAGAATTAGCGCTAAGCACCCTTGCAACACAGTATATCCCACAAAGTGGTAATGCTGAAAAAGCAAGATCATAAATACCACACTGGCAAGGCTAATAGTCACTGGATGATAGATAAGTTTCAAAACTCTGTCCTTACCATGAAACACAAGATAAGCTCCTAAAGCACCCACAGCCATTTGCTCAAACAATAACAATTGCCACATTTTGAGTCCCTGAGACAGCCTAAGATGAAGCTCAGAACCAATCACTTGCGCATCAATAGCGTTCATTAGAACCAATTCTCCGACAACTTTAATCGCAACGAATACGATTAAAAACGGAATCAGCCTTTTAGAAAAGAAGCGAACCACTAATGGCCAAATCCAGTAAAACTGCTCCTGAACCCCTACAGACCAAAACTGATAAGCTCCCATAATTGGAGGAAGCAAACGGGCCAAATTGGGAAACAACACCATATAAACAGTAAACTCTTTCCAGAAATTATCGGCAAGCACATCATTAAATGCCGGTATATCTATCAAATGAGGCAAAACGAAAAAGGACACCAACACCATCAGGTAGTAAACCGGCCATAGTCGCAGTGCTCTTCTAGTCTGAAACTTCCACCAATTGATCTTACCAGTCTTTTCCTTTTCTTTCAGAAATAAGTAGGTGATTAAAAAACCACTTAACACAAAGAAGATGATTCGTGCCTGGTGACCCAGATTATCAATGATGGGAACTCCCCACCAGTTATTTAAGCCCATGAGAAATTTGTGCTGCTCTACGTGATGAAAAAACACAAACAAGGCTGCAAAAAATCTGAGGCCATTTAACCCTGGGAAATAGATACTCTTTTTCATATCGATGCAATTAATGATGCCTCAAATATTATAAGAGTGCCAACTCCATTTCATATAAAATCGATCACTGGTAGGAATCCATAGATTTTTGGGAAACGGGCAAAAAAACAGCCGATTACCGATAAAAGACAGTCCTCTACCAATAATCGAAGCAAGGATACCAATAGTCTATTTTCTATCCACGCTGACACCTGCTAGAAATAGTTTTACAATCGAATCAAAACCAATAAATCAAAATGAAGAATCTCTTTTGCCTCTTATTTGGGTTACTCGCTTTCAATGGAAGCCATGCTCAGACGGATTCATTCATCCTTACCAAAGCACAAACAGAACGTGAGATTCTTGATGTCACACGCATATTGCATAGCGAAGAAATTCTGGACTCACTGGTCATGCGTGTTATTGACAATTCGAATCTACTGAAAGCAATAGACCAGGAAGTCATGATGTATAATGAGGAGTATTTGCAGAAAAAACGCTCATGGGTTTCTTCTTTTAGACTTGGGGTCAACATATTCTCGGCATCTACTTCATTAGATGCACAGAATGAATCGATTACATCTTATGGCCTCCTACCAAATGTAGGGCTTAACCTTACCATAGACCCTGAAAAACTGGTCAACAGAAAGAGTTACATGCGCCAGGCTATCAATAAGAGTCAGTACTCTACATACATCAAGGCAGACTCAAGGCAGACACTAAAAAAGGACATACTTAATCATTACTATGACTACCTGAGCTTACTCGAAACGGTACACATACGCCAGCAAGGCTATGTAACGCGGAAGCAGCAAGCGGATTTTTTTGATGGTTCTTTTAGAAATGGAGAAGCTACCTATGCCGAATTGCTGATCGCTGAGAATCAAGTGCATCTGGCTAACGAATCGCTCATGAAAGCATCGATTGATGCCATGAAAAAACGAAGTGAAATAGCTGTTTTAATTGGACTGAAATAACAAAGCCATGAGTTTATTTGATTTTTTACGACTGGTCTATAGAAACCTAAAAATGTTAGTGGCAGTGCCGATCGTACTAGCCGTAACGATTCTACTACTCACGGCTAATCAGGCCAAGGAGTATCAATCAAATGCGTTGATCTACACCGGCATAGGATCAGGGTACAATATAGAGTCCGGGTCCAGTGACAAAGTAGACTATAAGGCTGTGAATGCCGCGTATGATAACCTCATGTCCATCATCAAATCCCGTCTTACACTGGAAGAAGTAGGTCTCAAGTTACTTGCCCTCAACTTGTCACAAGAAAAGCCCGGAGTAGTTATGGGCAATGAAGCCTACATCAAGTTGCTAGAAGCCATTCCTGCAGAAAAGCGGACTGATTTTGTGGTAGTTGGGGATGCAGAAAAAACATATGAGAACATCACGTCCCTTTACCAAACAGGTCATCCAACCATTGTGCAGATGATCCGAGGCAAAGGTTCCTACAGCATTCAAAAACTTCAATCCATTGCCGTCAAGCGAGTAAAATCAAGTGACATGATTTCCGTAGAGTTTTCTACTTATGATCCGGGATTGTGTAAAACGACTCTTGATATTCTATTGGAAGTGTTTGCTTCACGTTACCGCCAACTCAAAGAAGCAGAGACCGGAGATGTAGTGGCTTATTTCGAAGCAGAATTGCGAAAAGCCAAAGCCAACCTAAATCTAGCTGAAGATGAGCTTACCGCATTTAGAGTGAAAAGCCGGGTTATCAACTATGGTGAAGAAACCAAAGCACTGGCCATTAAAAAACAGAATGCTTTGGAAGAATATGCCATCAAAATCATGAATCTCAAAGCGACAGAAGCAGCTATTGTAGAACTAGAAAGCAAACTAGAAATACGAGAAAAGATGATGTCCAATAACCTGGAGCTCCTCCAGAAAAAAAGAGAGCTTTCGACGGTTTCATCCGATATTTCACGATTGCAGGCTGCCGATGTTAAAGACAGTGTCCTGCTAATTAAACTGGCGCTACAAGAACAAATTAAGCACGACATAGAACGTTTTATGCTTACCGCAATCGGTCATTCGACTACAAAAGAAGGAATATCGGGACAGCAATTAGTCAATCAATGGCTGGAAGAAATCATCAAACTAAACCGTGAAAAAGTAACCGTAGAAATGTTCAAAAAGCGGCTCACTGACATTGACAACCAGTATGACACCTTCACGCCCATGGGGTCAAACATTGATCGTCTGGAACGACAAATCAACGTTTATGAACGTGAGTATCTGGAAGTGTTGCATGGATTGAACCTGAGTAAACTTCGCCAACAAAACATAGCCATGACCAGCCAGCTGGAAATCCTGGATGCTCCAACCTACCCATTGGAACCACTTGCTAGCAAAAGAGCACTGCTAATTGTTGTCGGCTTTATTGTTGGAGTCATTGGGGTGCTTGCCACAGTAGTAGCCAAAGACCTGCTAGACAATTCGATCAGACACCCGGAGAGAGCTAAGAAAACCACACAACTGGATGTGGCAGGGGCGCTGCCTGTAGTAGATAAAAACTTCACGAAAAAGTATGCCCAACTCGACCAGCAAGTCACTGGCATCATGGCCAGCAAAATCAAACTGGATCAATATTCCAAAGACAATGGCAAAGCCACGGTCATATGTGGGGTAAGCACACAAGCCGCCGAGGGTAAGACATTTGCCCTTCACCGACTGTTCACCGAATTGCAAAAATCAGGAGAACGCGTTTGTTTTCTTACTCCAACTACACTCACCGAAGCTCAGGAAACAGATCATTTCTACTATGAAATGAACGAACACTTCGTCAGTGATAAGCAGGTGTTGGGTCAGTACCTCAAAGATTACGATTACATCATTGTAGAACTCCCAGCGTGGGTAAGCGGCAAAATTCCAGTGCATCTTATCGAACAATCGGATGTACTTCTCTGGACCATCAGAGCTGATAAAGTCTGGTCCACAGCCCATCTCAACATGAAGTCTGATCTGGAAAAAATCACCAAAGTACAACCAGCATTGATCCTCAATGGCGTAAAACCATACTACCTGGATCAGGTAGTGGCAGAAGTACCAGTCAAAAGAAGTTTTATCACCAGATGGATTCGAAAAATTGTCCGCTTTGAACTTGGCAACTCAGGAATCAAAACATCTAAAGCATGAAAGAAGGAAAAGACATAGTATGTCTCACCATGACCACCTGGGAAGGGGATTACATGAAAACCATCGTGCACATGATGAGCCAGCTGGCCAAGAATCATAGGGTCTTGTTTGTGGATTATCCATTTACCTGGAAAGACGTGGCAACAAGCGCTTTAGGAAAGAGTAATGCACCCGTAAAAAGGATGCTAGGAACTAACAAACGTTTGAGAACCCTGCAAACAAGGCATGGAGAAGTCTATCATCTGACCCTACCTCCAACCCTTCCAATCAACTGGATCAGTAATCAAAAAATCTATCAGACACTCAATGATCTACAATCCAACCTGATAAAAGCGTCTATAACCAATGCCATGGATCAGTTAGGATTCGAATCTCCCATTGTCATTAATGCTTTCAACCCGCTTATAGGACTTCCTCTGGCGGGTAAGCTTGGTGAATCAAAATTGATCTATTACTGCTACGATGAAATCAGAGCTGCCCAATGGTGCGGTAAACATGGTGGATCACTGGAAGATGAGTTCTTAAAAAAAGTGGACAAGGTGATAGTGACGTCAGAAGGTCTTTTAGAAAGTAAATCAAAAACCCATTCGGATGTTACTTTGGTCAAAAACGGCGTTGATTTCGATCTGTTCCATCAAGCGTTCAACCCTGAAAAGAAACAAAAGAAGGTCATTGGCTATGTTGGCTCGATTGACTTTAGGTTGGATTATGAATTACTTGAAACACTCATAAGATCTTTCCCTCATTGTGACTTTCATTTCGTAGGGCGCATCACAGAACCCATGAAACAAAAACGTCTCGATCTTCACGAAAACGTAACATTCATGGGTGCCAAGCAACCAAATGAAATCCCTCAGTACCTCTCCGAGTTTGACGTGGGAATCATTCCTTTTGCTAAAAATGAGTTCACTAAAAATATTTATCCCTTGAAAATCAATGAATACCTGGCAGCAGGGCTTCCTGTGGTATCAACTGATTTTGCACCTCTATCTGATTTTGAAGAGTTCGTTTCAATAGCTACAGAAGCTGATGCGTTCACTCAAAAACTACAGGACGAATTAACGCTGGACACTGTGAATCTGGCCCAATTGCGCATTGCTATGGCTAAAAAGAACGACTGGTCCGCCAGAGCTACACAAGTGGAAGAACTGCTAAAAGACCAAGATGATGAATAAGATCAAAAGCCTACTAAGATCTGAAAATGGTGTAGTCCTACTAGGGAATGTTGCTGCATCGGCCATAGGCCTCCTCTCTTTTATGCTACTCGCCAGAAGCCTGACCAAGTCAGACTTTGGTGAATGGGCTTTATTCATTTCAGCTGCTGGGCTGATTGACCTTATGCGCACCGGACTTGTTCGTCAGGGAATGGTGAGAGCGTTCAACACAGCGGATAACGAAAGTGACAAAAATACCATCATTGCTTCTTCAGGATTCTTGAGTGTCGGCATTACAGTTCTATCGGCATTAGTCATAGCTACTCTTGGGGTACTTGTTGACTGGTCAAACTGGTCAATGAATTTGTTTTTTGACTACTACCCCGTATTAGCGGTAGCAACTCTTCTTTGGAATTTTGACACCTGGGTTGCTCATGCCAGCGGTTCCTACCGACGAATGAATTTATTGAGACTTGGAGTTAATGGATTGTTCATTTCATTTCTCCTTATTGGTCTATTGACACCTTTCAGTCTGGAGCAGTACTTATGGGGTTATATCGGTGCTCAGCTTCTTGTTTCATTAGTCGTCGTAAAACATTTATCAAAATACAAATGGCGCATGATTCGTCGCAAAACAGTGCTTTCCCTCCTACATTTCGGCAAGCATAGCCTGGCAACTTTAGCAGGATCAAACCTCCTCAAAAGTGCAGACAACCTCATTATTGGAGCTATGATGGGTACTGAAGCTGTTGCTGTCTTCGCCATACCTATGAAGGTACTTGATGTAATGGAGATTCCACTGAGAGGATTTGTAATGACCGCTTACCGAAACCTCACGATCAAGTATAAGAACAATGACCTAATCGAGTACAAGCGCTTATTAAAAAAGAACATTGGCCTACTGACCCTTTTGTGTTTCCCGTTGGCCATTGTCATGCTCGTATTCCCAGCACAGGTTATCACCATTATGGGTGGCGAAAATTTTAATGATAGCTATCAAATCCTACAGGTTTTAACTATCCCTTTGGTACTGCTTCCTCTGGATAAATTCATGGGAGCTTCCTTCGATAGTATTGGCAAACCAAGTCTAAACGCTACCAAAGTCTGGATCATGGTAGCAGTCAATATACTGGGTGATTTACTGGCGATTTACTACTTCCAGTCGATCATCAGTGTAGCCATTGTCACCACGATTAACATCGCTTTAGGAATTGGTTTTGCGTGGATTAAACACCCTATTTTGACAAGTCCAACGCACCTCCTCGATTCATTTTTCCAAAAATCGAAGATTAAGGTTCAGTCAGCGAAATCAGACTTTTAAGCACTAAGCCAACACTTACTTTTGAATCAAATAGTAAGACAATGAATAAACTTCCAAACTTCATGATCATCGGTGCCGGTAAGTCCGGAACCACCGCACTGTACGAATACCTCAATGAACATCCTGATGTATTCATGAGTCCAGTTAAAGAGACCAATTTTTTCGCTTTGGAAGGATCTGAAATGGTCAAACCAGAGGATGATCCGGAGCAGATGTTTCACTACCCCTGGTCAGTTACGGATTGGGATTCCTATCAGGGATTGTATGATGGTGTGACTGATGAATCAGCTATTGGAGAAGTGTCACCAATGTACCTGTACTCAGACAAGGCTGCGCTAAACATCAAACAAAAACTTCCAGACACCAAGCTCATTGTCATATTACGAAATCCTGTAGACAGACTTTACTCCAGGTTCATGCACCTCGCCAGAGAAAATCGCAAGCCAACAGCGCATTTTGAAGACGCTCTGAAAAGAGATACCATCTGGTGGAAACGCAACGACCTTGTTCAGGAAGGCTTCTACCACAAGCACCTCTCCAGGTACTACGAATTATTTCCATCCGAGCAAATCATGGTCGTACTGTACGATGACTTAAAAACAGATACACTCCGAGTCGTGCAGAATATTTATGACTTTATCGGGGTAAATGGGTGGTTTGAGCCTGACTTAAATGCAGAATACAATGTATCTGGATTAATCAAAAATCCAGTCTTAGATCGCCTCATAGGTCAGAAAAGCATTATAAAAGAACTGGCTAGAAAATTTAGTCCAAAAGTAACTGAAGCCATCACCGGCAGTCGTCAGCTAAAAAAATGGGTCACTCAATTGAGAAACAAAAACCTAATGAAGGTACCTCTTTCCAAGGACATTAGACGCACCATGATCGACAGTGTATATGGTGAAGACATCTTATCGCTTCAACGTCTAATCGGGAGAGATTTAACCAACTGGATAAACGTCAGATAAAATGGAATTTGCTATCATCCTACTCATAAGCTACCTGGGCATTTCGGCAGCATACTACTTATTATTTTCCGTTGGCTCATTGTATTCACATCCCAATGAAGGCCAAAGCAGTCTCATTGGTCAAAATAAAATTGCCATATTGATACCAGCCTATAAAGAAGACGGTGTCATAGTGGATAGTGCCATCAGAGCTTTGGAACAAGTTTATGCTCCTTCTTTATATACCATTTACGTTATCGCAGACTCGTTGCAAAAGAAGACCCTTCAATTGCTGAAAGAACTTCCAATAGAAGTGGTAGAGGTAAGTTTCGAGAAAAGCACCAAAGCCAAGGCGCTCAATGTGACCATGAATCAGCTGGATGCTAGTTATCAGATTGCCGTAGTGCTGGATGCGGACAATGTCATGGAAGTCAACTTCTTGCAAAAGGTCAATGAAGCTTACAATGCGGGTTTTTTAGCAATACAAGGACATAGAATCGCCAAAAATCAGGAGAATAATTTATCTGTATTAGATGCCATCAGCGAAGAAGTAAACAACAACATTTTTCGTAAGGGGCACAGAGCCCTTGGGTTTTCATCAGCTCTTATTGGATCTGGAATGGCCTTTGACTTAAAACTCTTTCAAAAAGAGATGAGCGAAATCGATGCAATCGGAGGATTCGACAAAGAGTTGGAACTCCGATTACTCAAGAAAGGCATCAAAATTGGTTACCTGGAAGAAGCTGTCGTTTATGATGAGAAAGTGAGCAAAGAAGAAGCTTTCACCAACCAACGAACCAGGTGGATTGCCGCTCAGATTCGGTATGGACTTGGTTCTTTTGGCAATGCACTTGTCCACCTCATTACTCGCTTTAACCTGGACTATTTTGACAAGTCCTTACAGTTTTTACTTCCACCAAGACTAATTCTACTAGGCGTGTCCACGGTGCTTGCGTTGGTATTCACGTTTTTTGAATGGATACACTGGGAGTGGGTTCTTTCGATCTGGGGAGCATTTATACTGGCTTTGGCTATAGCAGTTCCCAGACAGTTTTACAACCGACAAACGGCGAGTGCCTTACTCCATTTACCCAAAACCTTCTGGCTGATGATCAAGGCATTGGCTGGCTTCAAAAAAGCCAAAACGAATTTTCTTCATACACCTCATCAAACCGTAAAACCATGAGAATAGGTATAGAGGCCCAGCGCATTTTTAGAAAAAAGAAACATGGCATGGATATCTATGCCCTGGAGCTGATCCGTCATTTACAGATCATAGATCAAATTAATGAGTATTTCATTTTTGTAAGACCGGGAGAGGATGACTGCTTAAAGGAATCGAAGAACTTCAAAATAATTGAAGTGAAGGGACTGACCTATGCGGATTGGGAACAAGTCCAATTGCCAAGAATGGCTTCCAGATACAACCTGGATTTACTTCACTGCACCAGCAATACTGCTCCCCTGTTTAGTCCTGTCCCTTTGCACTTAACATTACACGACATCATTTACCTCAATCAGGAGTTTAGTGGAGGGTCATGGTATCAAAAGCTTGGTCACTACTACCGCAAATGGATTGTTCCCATGGTTTTTGAAAAAGCAAAAAAAGTGTACACCGTATCAAATTTTGAAAAAGGGCAAATCAAAAAGCACTTTGGTGCTTCCGAAAAAGTAGAGGTGGTATACAATGGTGTATCTGAAATGTTTCAGCCACAAAGCAAAGCAAGCATAAAATCTGCCCGTATCGAGTACAATCTTCCTGAACAATACATCTTCTTTCTTGGTAATACAGTTCCGAAAAAGAACCTAATGGGTATGCTACAAGCTTATGACATCTATAGCAATAGCGAACAAAATCCTATTGATCTGGTAATGGCAGAAAGTACTGAATCAGAATTGGACCAGATGCTTAAGAAATTAAAGCTAGAGCATTTAAAGCAAAACATTCATCTAACTGGGTACGTTAAACAGGCGGATCTACCTGCAATTTACTCTGGAGCCGAGGTTTTCGTTTATCCTTCTCTCAGAGAGAGTTTTGGCATTCCAATTATTGAAGCAATGGCATGTGGTACAACCGTAATTACATCAGATACCTCATCGATGCCTGAAGTTGGTGGACAGGCTGCCTTTTTCATCAATCCGTACAAACCTGAATCTATTGCGAGTCAACTGTCCGAGTTCCTGAACTCTTTTAAGTATTTCAAGAAGTTCTCAGCTGCTGAAAGCATCGAACATGCTGAAAAATTTGATTGGGAAAGCACTGCCAGAAAAATGACCAATCATTACTTCAATCGGCAGGTGGAGTATGTGAATGTTAGAAAAGTGGTAAGTACCTCATAAATGCAATCATGCTAAATATAGCCGCCATTCTATGCCACTAAAAATAAAAGCCATTCAGACCGCATGTCTGAATGGCTCTTACAACTTATTTTAATACTTTCTACTGAATATCCAATTCGTCATAAACAGATACAAAGTTAAGATCATACCCATCAGGTGTTGTCGATTTGCTGTCAATGATCATTACCCACTGGAAGTTTGACCCTTCTAGATCATCAACAGATGCAAGATCAAATAGATTATTTGCAATATTGGCGGTACCGACATATACCCAGTCATGACTTTTGGTGTTTTCTAACCCAGAAGTATAATAACGCGGAGTCTCATTTCTCAAGACATAAACGTCAGCAGCCTCTGGATAGTCTGCAAAAGCACTTTTATAAGTATCATATTCTGGTTGTTTATTCCATGACGTCTCAACTACCTGAAGTGTCGTCCTGTTCTGGATTAGCACCTCATCTTGAAATCTCATGAGCACATAACCTTGCTCTTTTCCCAAAGAAACAAATTTGGACCCATTCTTACTATAGTCCGCTATATCTGCGTTAGCGGCATTAGATCGTGATTCACTGGCCTCATTGTACTCTTCTTCTGACATGTTGTTCGGATCAGCATCCATGCCACTGCCTGGTCGGTAGAGTTTTATTTCAGCATACTGATGTATGAGCTCTCCAGTGTTATCCCAGTTCGGAGAATACTGACCAGCAATTTCTTTGGTGCTAGAGCCAGACGGATTCATTGAATTCTTATCGAATGATTGAGTAGATGCCATATCTCCCCAATGGTGTATCGTCTTACCATTTTTGAATTTATTGTTTTGACTTGGATCATTAATGGTAAAATGCACTTTGGTAATCAAGTCACCGTGTAGATTCCATAGATTGATGTAATCCTTCTTATGGTGGGAAGTAAACACAAAGTTGTCGCCGGTAAGTGCAGCACCTGTAACTCTTTCGGTTTGTTGCTTGGCGAAATCATTGGTTTTGTCTCCACCAAAAATTTGGCTCGCAGTAAATGATATCTCCTTGTTCGCCCAGTCCCAAGTCAGGTCCAAAGCGATTGCTGTATTGTTTTTCCACTGACTAAATGATATCAGCCTTTGTGCTTCAAACCCGTCTGTTTCCGTTCCATTTTGAGTAAACAAGATATCGCCACCCAAAAATTTCACTCTTTTCGGGTTAAACTCCTCGGTATCGTCAAAATAATCTTCACCATCTTCCGTACTCTCTACGTATGCATCTCCTGAAAAAGTAAATGGCACGGCATGTACCCAAACCTCTCCACAAGCTCCTAAGTGTGCATTATCAGAACTACAAAGCGATGCATCTACATCTGACCAGATGTCTGCGCCTACATTTACATTTGAAGGGTCTGCTTTTCCATCTCCATTATCAGAAACTACTTTAAAAAACCCGGACTTACCTGCGATGAACAAAAATCCTTGTTCATCTACATCCACCTGAGTGATGGCTCCTTCAAATCTTCTATTCTCATAATGCTCATCGTAGTACATACCGTCTGGATTGTAGTTATAAAGCATCAGGGTTTTGACCTCTCCTGAATTAACATTTACTAAAAAGATCTTTCCTAACTTGGCGACTACTACAGTAAGCCACTCATTATCTGGAGACATAGTCATATGACCTCCATTAGGAATCTTTCTTTCCGTTTCCAATCTGTTTAAAACAGCCTCACTTCCCAGACCCTGAAAGTCATAATCCAGTTCGTAAATTCTGGATTCTCCACTTACTGAGTTCAGAAAAAATACACGCTCATTGAAGGGCATGCGCTTCAACATTACTTCTTGCTCGCTCTCAAAGTCATTAACAGTACAGCTTGTAGCAAGTATTACAATAAAAAATAGGGATGATAATTTTCGCATTTTGGCGACGCATTTTGTTTGGTGAAAAATAAAGTCTGCGCTGATTGTGGGATTATTAGACATGGTTAGTCTCTAATAATTAAGCGAAAATAAGAATTTTTCCCATTACCTAAGACTATGTTAACAAAATATAATCCAGGGTTTACTCCATGCCAATTAACAATATACTCTCCATTAACCTGATTTATTTTTGGAAATACCTCATGACCTTGTGCGTTAAAACAAGAAATTTGTATTACTCCAGTAGCGGGTATGTAACTATAGGAGTTGGTTGGATTTGGAAAAATTTTTGTGCGTATTGGCTCCACGATATCCTCATGCGCCTGACCCATTTCCTGATCTACAAGCATTCCAATAATGGCATTACCTGATTCTAATAACGGCAAACTAATACGAGCATCTTGATCATTGGGTATGGATAATTGAATTTGAAAATTCGCTGGCGTAACTACAGGCTCAAAAAGCTCAATATAATTCTCCTGGTTTTCACTCAAATCTACCAGCAGTACATTTTGAGAATAAAATACTTCACCATCCTGCGCAGCGAAATCCAATTGTAGCTCTGAGAAAGGAACCAACTCATTATATGTTAAAATAGATAGATATACTCCCAGGACAGTTACCTGATCACTGGCCGCTACTAATTGAGTAAAGGAATGTTCGCTTGTCACAGAAAAATCATCCGTATAGGTTTCATATTCCTCATATAAATTGAGTTTGAACAGGTCATTAAGTGGACCTCCATACACTATTCCCTGTTGCTCAGGGTCAATCCAATGTGCCAGTTGTTGATCCAGCTCCTGGAAACGATTGTATGCAAAATCAAACCTGAAAAAATAGTCAATAGTGTCTGAGTTGGTCACTGTGCTCCCACTTAAGCCACCCAGAAAACGCAACCTGTGATCTATCAAACCAGCACCTGAGGACCCCAGATCTGTACGACCAACTCCCCAACCACTAACTCTCCAGAATGCATTCGCTTCGGAAGGGTATCCTATGAAACTCGCGGGACTTATGACATTCCGGCCAATTGCTGTTCGCTGTAAGTCGACTTCTCCATGATGAAATGAAACGCCATACGGTGGATTTAATGAGTGTATATCCCACCCTAACTGATAAGTGACCATGTGCCGAGGTGGTGTATGATCAATGTAAAAAAGTGCAAAATCCAACTCTTTATTAAATGCCAGTAGCTCAAACTGCCCATTGGACTGCCACTTGCTGGACTGCAATACCGAAGTATTATTGAGAAGTGCAAATTCACCAAAAGAGAAATAGACCGAATGGATAGCATCCGAATTTGAAATACAGTGTCCAGCCGTGATAATGTACAATCCTTCTCTAGATGAAGTATGGTTGATAACAGTACCCGTACAGAAATCACTCCCATTGATCACCACTTCACATACTGCATGCCTCACCTGCCGATATTCACTGAGTAGAAGATCATTTACTGACTGGCCTGAGACAGCAATCACTGAGTACAAACCGAAACCAATAAGCACGGCTCTTAGGAAGTGATTGTTCAAGAACAAGGATTTTGACATCATGAGCAGAAGCAATGCAACAAATCTAAATCAAACTGCTTGCTAAATGGATTAAACCATATGCAAATCCTCATCTATAGCCCAATAGTTGCCAATAAAAAGTTCAAAGAGAACAGTTTATCCACACACCAAATTACGTAACGCTAAAACCTTAGCTTTAACTAAAAAATGATCTAATGATTTATATTTTTATTATCTTTCATGATTGTAAAACTAATAGCGCATGAGCAACAAAGTCATATCAGCTTTTAAATCCATTAACTACCTGCAACTTCTATTTGATCTGATAATCGTCACAATCGGTGTGTATGTGGCGGTCATATTTTCGGAGAAAAAAGCTGAAAATGAAAAGCTGAGACAAGGAGAACGCATGATCGAATTGTTAGAAGTTGGTATCACTCATTATGCCGAGACTTTTACAGGTTTTGTGGAGTACCACGATCGGTACAATGCTGAATTTCGTGAAAAACTGGACAATAACCTGATTCAAAACTATAATGCAACGATCTATACGTCCCCACAATACCCGATAGATGTCATCCACTATATTTTGACCAATGAAAGTTACGAGGTATTTACGGTGGACTTTTATATCCCCTTAGCGGCTTTTGCCAACAACATTGAGCAACTAATGTATGTGGAAGAGAAACTAGTTCAATGTGCCGAAAGGTATCAGAAAATACCAGGCAGCGATCACCCAGACTATGAAATCATTGTCAATCAACAACTTCAAAATGCCGAGCGTTATTACCAGTACCTGGAGTTAAGAAAGACCAAATCTAAACGTCTGGCAGCAATGGCTAAAACCATATTAATTCAGTTGGAGAAAGTAGGTCAGTAAGTAGGACCTGCTGAAAAAGTCTGGAGTGTACCAGCTACGAGGCGGCAAAGAGAAGCTATATATTAATATTGCGATCTGATGCTAACGAAGTAGATGGTATGCTCCAGGCTAGTTTGAAAATATCGTTCACCGATATTTTCAGGC
>JAMWZA010000071.1:0-2196 GCA_024305105.1 Marinoscillum sp. | reverse complement strand
ACGAAGTAGATGGTATGCTCCAGGCTAGTTTGAAAATATCGTTCACCGATATTTTTAGACGCAAGGAAAAATGGGAATACCTGTTAAAACCCTTGCACTTGCTGAAAAACATTACACTTTTAAATACATCACTCTGAAAGTCATGCAGTTACGTTACCAGAAGCGTTTTTCAGCAGGCCCTAGGTAGTTAGCGCCTCTAGTGTATGCTCTTTTTTCACAAACTTCTTCTTGTACTCAAGTGGGGTAATACCGACACATTTACGAAACACCTCTCTAAATGATTTGGCATCTGAATACCCAGAATCGTACATGGCATCAGATACAGATTTAGTTGATTGCTCCAAAACGTTCTTGGCTCTTTCCACACGCACACGCTGAAGGTACTGAATGATCGAATTGCCCGTAGCTGTTTTAAACCTACGCTCAAGTGTTCGTCTATTAGTTGCTAATCCATCTGCCAGCTCTGCTACAGAAATTGCACTTTTAAAGTTACCCTCTATGGCATCCTGAACCTTTAGCACCATCTCATCGCCATGATTCTTTTGCCCATTAAATATCATGTAGAGAGATTGATTATTCTTATCCACGTCAATCATAAATGCTTTGGCCGTCATCAGTGCCAGCTCCCGACCTCCATATCGCTCGATAAGGTAAATGACGAGATTGGTAAAAGCATAAGCCCCTCCACTGGTGTATATTCGGTCACTTACAGAGACAATGTTTTCAGCCTCCACTTTCACCTTTGGAAACATTTCTTGCAACTCCTGTGCATATCCCCAATGGGTAGAACAGGTTTTTCCATCAAGCACCCCAGTTTCTGCCAGTAGAAATGCTCCAATACAAAAAGCGGCAATCTCCGAGCCTTGATTATAATGATGAGTAACCCAGTCAATGACTTCTCGATTATTGTCTATTCCTTCTCTCAAATCTCCATGTACAGCCGGCAGGATTATCAAATCCGTTCGGGCGATTTCGTTTAAAGTCTTTGGAGGTGTAACTGTATAAAAGCCTTCAGCATCTCTTGCTGTCTTTTGGTGACCTACAAATTCTACCTGAAACAATGGCTTTCGGGTGTTTTGCGCGTAAGCATCACTTGCCCAGTTGAGAATCTGAAAGGCTCCCGCAATGTTGACAATGCTGTATTGACCTTTTGGGACAATAATCGATATGTGCTTCATGGTAGAGTTATTTGGAATCGAAGGTATTCGATTTCCTTGTCGCAATCAACCCCTCAGCTATTCGCATTAACACTTCAGAAAACTCAATGGATCCAATGATCTTTGAGCTTTCAAACGAACTATATGAAAACGAAAACAAAATCCTTCTCCGGTATTATCATGAGCAGTCTGGTTATTCTATTCATGCTTGTTGATGCCATTATGAAGTTTATTCAACCGAAAGAAGTGATAGAGGGTACCCTATCGCTCGGGTTTCAGCAACATCATATTGTTACCATTGGAATTCTTGGGTTTGTAGCCACTTTACTTTACGCTATTCCAAAAACTTCATTGATAGGAATAATTCTATTGACTGGCTATTTTGGAGGAGCCATAGCCACCAATCTCCGTATGGATCAGCCACTATTTTCTCACATTCTTTTCCCAATTTACCTGGCCATTCTCGCCTGGGGTGGGTTGTTTTTAAGGTTCCCTGCATTGAAAAACCTATTATTA
Organism: Marinoscillum sp.; assembly: GCA_024305105.1. Classification (GTDB taxonomy): domain Bacteria; phylum Bacteroidota; class Bacteroidia; order Cytophagales; family Cyclobacteriaceae; genus Marinoscillum. The sequence continues at coordinate 523 of JAMWZA010000071.1, read as the reverse complement.
AACCCAATCAAAAACTAGTTATGAGCCAATTAACAAAAACCACCATCAAACCGTGTTTATGGTTTGATAATCAAGCTAAGGAGGCTGCAGCGTTTTATTGCTCTGTATTTCCCAATTCCAGCATCATTTCAACTTCTGAAATTCTAGTAGAGTTTGATCTCAACGGTATGATATTTACCGGGCTAAATGGTGGACCACAGTTCAAGTTTACTGAGGCCATCTCCTTTCAAATTATCTGTGAAAACCAGGATGAGGTGGATCATTTCTGGAATGCATTCACTTTGAATGGTGGTGAGGAAAGCATGTGTAGCTGGTGCAAGGACAAGTATGGACTTTCCTGGCAAATCATCCCCAGGAGATTTACTGAAATGATGAGCACAGGTACACCGGACCAAATTCAACGTGTGACGGAAGCAATGCTAAAAATGAAGAAACCAGTGATCTCGGATTTTGAAAACGTATTTAGGACCTGCTGAAAAAGTCTGGAGTGTACCAGCTACGAGGCGGCAAAGAGAAGCTATAT
>JAMWZA010000070.1 GCA_024305105.1 Marinoscillum sp. | reverse complement strand
TAGGCCATAGTAGAGTTCTTTAAACAAATCTGCATCCCGGCGTTCGTTTTGATAGCTGATACTTGACTTGGAAGGAGCACGATTAACCCCCAAATGATTGAGATTGCCTGTAGCTGAGCGTAAGCCATTGGAAATGTCTCGAACGGAGGTGCTCTTAGCGAAATGACAAAACAGCATGGAAACAAGATGGGTCCAACTGTTGAAGCCCTTACAACCTTTGTCTGTCTGCTTTTCGGCTACCAGGTTGTTGAACAAGGGGCGATCAATTTTATGAATAATTTGGCTAAACAAGGTTACATTGCTCATGAGAGGTTCTTATGTTTTTATCGAAACCTAAATCTAGCGATATAGGAAAAACTGGAACCTCTTATTTTCCCTGTTTAGGACAGGATTGATAACAGGTTGAATAATCAACGATTTCTTATCGATTTAGATTATTATCCTGTGCTGGGTGCCTCTGGCCGGCAAAGGCAGGTTTCATTGCGATATGACAGGACGCGTAGATAGAATCACGCTGACAGTTTTTGGGCTGTTTTAAATAGAACTCAGGTAGCCAGGTTCATTTTACATCACCTCAGCTTGATATAGCCTCTTACCGCTGATAAATCAGCGTCTATTTTTGGCTTTAATAATTTACCACGACCGACCCGATTTGCATCAAAATAGTGCACGCTAAATTTTATAGCTAATAATTTCCAATTTGCAGTTGAACGCCAAGTGATCACAGACAGGTGACAACACTACCAGGGGCTAGGATGCTAAGCATTGTGATCTATGGACTTCACCGTTAATTCTCGGCACCACCGGTATTATCACCTCCACTCTCTTTCAGATCATCGTTGGATACCTTTCTCACTTTCTTGGTTGCACGCTGTGTCAGTTTACCAAATCGGTAACTGAAATTGATTCTAAAATTCAAGAGCTGTAGCTCACGTGTATTTCTTTGAGTGAAGAATGGTGTGATGATTTCAGAATCCAGGTAGCTTCTTGGTGTGACGAAGTTATTTGCTCCTATACCTATACTTCCTTTATCATTCTTAAAGTTCCTGTTAATGCTTAAGCTATAGATATAAAACGGGTTGGTATACCCCTGCAGCTGCACTCTGGAGCTCCGATAAAATCCGAACATCTGCAACTGCCAACGCTCGGTTAATTTGTAGCTTCCAAATAGCCGGGCATTGAATACAAACCCTTCGTTCTGTGCATTGAAAAGTGGATTGTCAATGTTATTGGTCAATACCGTATAGAAAGCATCAACCCCACCATTCAACGTTAGTTTTCCTTTTCGAATACTACCAAAAGCATTCAATCCATAAGCATCTTGCTCACCGATGTTCTGATAGGTTGTGTAAATAGTATCTTGACCGATCGTCTCGCTTACCGATTGGATACTTCCATTTGTGGTTCGTACGAATGCAGAAACATTCAAAGAGGTCGCCCTTTTAAACCTGCTAAGCGAAAGCTCAACCTGATCTGTAAACTCCGGTAGCAAATCTGGATTTCCTTGAGATATATTGAGTGGATTAGCTGCATCAATGTTAGGATTCAAAAACTGCAAACTTGGCCGGGCTAATCTTCTCGAATAACCAAACTTGAGGGTATTGTTGTTCTTTAACTTCTTAGATAAGTTAATGCTGGGAACGAAGGATCCATAGTCGCCGATATCAAGATCCTGCTCGTCTGAGAAATTGGCGCTGATGACTGTGTACTCATATCGGCCACCTGCCTGTACTGTGAAATCCTGTGGTAATTCAACGAGACCAGAAATGAAGGCTGCTGACACATTTTGTGTATAGTTAAAGAAATTGCTCACACTGACACCTTCTACCTCGGTATAAGATCCACCATCCTGTCGTCGGTAAAGCTGAAAATCACTCGTCACAGTCCGAGAAATGTTCTTAAGCCCTGCCTCCAGTCTTGCTTTGTCCCCCAGAGGTTCCACATAATCTAATTGAACGGTAAACTCCTTATTATAGCTGATATTCTCATTCTTGGTATCAACCGGATTCGCACCCGAGAGATTATCTATGGTGAAATCATTGTTTCGGGCATCCTGGCTGTAAAGCGAAATCAAACTAATTTCTTTACCTTTTTCCTCAAATGATCTGATATAATTGAAGTTAACATCTATGCTGTTTGAATTAGTTAATGTGAAAACATCTTGCGTAAACGACCGTGTACCATTAGAATCGGTAATTTCTGTAAGACGATCATTCTCATCGTTACGAGCGTCGAATATCCGGTAATTAACACCACCCCCAATGAAATGATATTTGTTAAAAGTATAATCCCAGCCAAAGTTGTAGCGACCTGAAATTCGAGAGCTGACCGTTTCGGCAAACTGGTTGGTCCGTGACAGTTCATTCCCAAACTGATCCGTAACGATCTGCTCATTATCGATAGAACCCAGAATATTATACCCAGAGTAACCATTTCCACCTAGGGACAAACCAAGTTTTCCCACACGATAACCTGCATTGAGTCCCAAACTCGAACCTCGATAACCTGCACTTGTATTGATAGAAAGTGTTCCTCCCTGCAGGTTATTCTTCTTGGTGATGATATTGATAATACCACCTGTCCCTTCTGCATCGTATCTGGCTGAAGGGGACGTAATCACTTCCACCGATTTGATCTCATCAGCCGGAATTTGTTTTAAAGCATCTGCCAGGTTGCCTGCTGTGATGGTCGATGGTTTGCCATCGATCAGCACTGTAATGTTGCTACTACCACGTAGAGAAACATTGCCGTCCAAATCCACCGATAGCAGCGGAACTCTTCTCAGTACATCAGAGGCATCACCTCCTGCTGTGGTCAGATCCTGCTCTGCATTGTAGACAATCCGGTCTACCTTATCTTCAATTAGTTCTCTTTCCCCTTCTACGACTACCTCATCCAGCTCTGTCGAGGATGGCTCTAGTATGGTATTGCCTAAATCGTACGACTCCCCTTTTCCGGTGACCGTGAATGGTCCACTGGTGATCGGCGCATAGCCAATAAAAGAAATAGAGACCTTAAACTTACCCTCTGGAATGTTCTTAATGACCCATTTCCCATCTCCTTCCGCAATCGTTCCGGTAAGAATTTCGTTATTTTCAGTATTCAGAATGGACACGGTAGCATAGGGAACGGGTTCGTTATTTTCATCCAGGACCACTCCACTGAATTTTCCATACCCCACTTGAGCGGTTTGTCCACCTCCAGAAGGCGGACCAGATGGCCGCTGAGCAGTCACAGCCGAAAAGTAAAAGACAGCTAGTGTTGGTATGAAAATCCTGATAAAATGTGTCATCATTAATATTTATAAAGCAGTATCAATGACAAATGTCGGCCGGTTTTGTTTACTCCTGAGCCAATTTTGTGATAGACGGCACACACGGAACGTGAAGCCTTAAAAGATTGGGATTAATTGATACCAAAGCTGTTAACATATTTCTGGCAATGCTTACGATTGTTTCCAGGAAATATAAGTAAAATGTTAACTAACCAACACCGTCAAAGCGTCCCTCACCTTCTCAAAACCAAACCTACCAAGCTCTCTATTGATCTTTGCTTTAATTCGGTCATTTCCCAAATTGCCTAAACTACCCAAATGGGTGTGCTTTACATCCCGACTAGCTGTGTATTCACCGGATTCCACCTGTCGACCAACCTCTTTGTACGCATCCCGAAAAGGTATTCCACCCAGTACCAACTCATTGACGAGCTCCACAGTAAAGAGATAATCATACTTCGGGTCATCAATGATTCCGTCCATAATTTTCATTTCACTAATAGCAAACTCGGCTATGTCCAAACACTGCTTTAACGTCTGGATTCCAGGGAATAGATGTTCCTTGAGTTGCTGTAAATCTCGGTGATAACCGCTCGGCAGATTGCTCAGAATTAAATTCAATTCGTTCGGCAGGGCAGTTAGTTGATTGCACCGTCCACGCACCAGCTCAAACACATCAGGATTCTTCTTATGCGGCATAATACTGGAACCAGTTGTCAGTTCATCAGGAAACTTGATGAAGTTAAAGTTTTGTCCAGCATATAGACACATATCCATAGCGAGTTTACTCATGGTGGCAGCAATGGATGCAATGGCATTAGCCAGTGCCACTTCCGTCTTGCCACGCGTCATTTGTGCATACACGACGTTGTAGTTCGGCTCGGCAAAGCCTAACAGCTCTGTGGTCATCTCTCGATCCAGCGGGAAGGAGGATCCATAACCGGCAGCAGATCCCAGTGGGTTCTTATTGGCTACCTCATAGGCACCACGTAACGCAATCAAATCATCTGACAAGCTCTCCGCATACGCGCCCAACCAAAGTCCAATGGAAGACGGCATGGCCACCTGCATGTGGGTGTAGCCTGGAATCAAGACGTTCTTGAATTGATCGGATTTCTTAAGAAGTTGATCCGTGAGTGTCTGCACCTGATTGGCGATTACTTCGATTTCGCTACGAAAAAACATCTTCAGGTCTACCAATACCTGATCGTTTCTGGAACGGCCGCTGTGAATTTTCTTACCTACCTCACCTAACTTGTCCGTCAGCAAATATTCTACCTGTGAGTGAATGTCTTCGATGCCTTCATCGATGGTTAGTTTTCCGGCCTCAGCTTCTTTGTAAAGTGCTTTGAGCTCTTTGGACAATGTAGCCAACTCCTCTTTCGTCAGCAGGTCGATACTCTCCAGCATGGTAATGTGTGCAAGTGACCCGAGCACATCGAATGGTGCCAATAAGAGGTCTAGCGCCTGATCGTTACCGATGGTAAATACTTCTACTTTCTTATTGACGTCAGATGACTTTTGCCAAAGTTTCATGTTCTATTTATTTCTCTTCTCCTTCCATCATTCAAAACGATAGAATCTATTTCTTTTGGATCGAATTATGAGTCTCAATTAACTCACGTACTCTTAATCAGCTTATTCAATAACATTAAGTATCCCAATATTCCTTCGCGAAGTTCCTCCGTATGTATAAACTCATCAGCCGTATGTGATCGATTGGAGTCTCCAGGACCAATTTTTACTGTCGAGAAAGGCATCAGTGCCTGATCCGACATGGTTGGAGAGCCAAAAGTCTCCAAACCCAACTCCTCCGCTGCTTTCACCAACTCGTGATCCTTTGTTATTCGGGATGGCTGAAGTCTGGTGGAGCGCTCTTTCACTTCACAGCCTACATTGGAGCGAATGACTTCCAGGGTTTCCTCATTGGTGTACGCATCTGTGGTGCGAACATCCACCACAAAATGGCACGTATCAGGAACCACATTATGCTGCGTACCACCTTCGATGACCGTAACAGACATTTTTACCGGACCCAAGGTTTCTGATTCTTTGGGAAAGGAAAAAGCCTTAAACCACTCGATATCATTGATCGCATTGTAAATAGCATTCTGACCTTCGTCTCTGGCGGCATGTCCTGCTTTGCCATGAGCGTAACAGTCCAGGACCATCAGACCCTTTTCATTAATGGCCATTTCCATCAATGTAGGCTCACCAACAATACCAAAATCCACCTCCCCTAACTCGCGCAGGATGCTTCGAATACCGCCTGCTCCAGAAATTTCTTCTTCAGCAGTTGCTGCCAATACCAAATTGTACTTGAGGTCTTTTTGATTGAGAAAATACATGAACGTCATGATCAGGCAGACCAGTGGCCCACCTGCGTCATTACTTCCGAGACCAAACAGTTTTCCATCTTCCAAAACGGCCTGATGTGGGTTTTTAGTGTAGCCTTCATTAGGCCGGACTGTATCGTGGTGAGAGTTTAATAAGATCGTTGGCTTCTCAGGATCATAATTGGCATTGCGCACCCAGATGTTGTTTCCCTTGCGCTCTACAGGAACTTCATATCCCTCAAAAAATGCCTGCAAATGATCTGCAGTCTTATCCTCTTCCCTACTCAAACTGGGAATCTCAATAAGTTGTGACAAGAGGTTAATTGCTTCTTGATGAAGCTGATCAGTACTAAACCTGAAGGAAGCTGCCATTATTGGTGTGTATTTGGTCGTATTTACAAATGCGCACAGTACCTACCCCACTTTCCAATGCTTTAAATGCGTTCTCTAATTTAGGGATCATCCCGCTATGAATTGCACCCGTTACTTTCATTTCATTGAAAAAGGATTGCTCAAAATTAGTAATCAGGGATTTCGGATCATTCACGTCCTTCATTACACCATCCAATTCGAATGTCAGAATGAGATTCACATCATAATGTGTACTCATCGCACTGGCCATCGTTCCAGCCATGGTATCGGCGTTGGTGTTAAGGATGTGTCCATTTCCATCATGCGTCAATGGCGCAATTACGGGTATCGACCCTACTTCGATAAGGCTTTTGGCAAACTCATCATTTACAGCTTTCGGATCACCTACCCATCCGTAATCCACACCATCTCTAATAGGACGTTTGGCACTGGTGATTAAGTTGGCATCAGCTCCAGTAAGCCCAATGGCATTCTCGCCAAGTGCTTGTAGCTGAGCTACCATCTGCTTGTTGACCAAACCACCATAAACCATGGTAACCAAATCAATCGTAGCATCATCGGTTACGCGTCGACCTTCCACCATATTGGCAATCAAACCGAGCTTGCTTCCAATCTCTGTAGCGACACGCCCACCACCGTGGATCAGGATTTTTTTACCTTTCAAAGCCACGAACCCATCCAGGAAAGCTTGTTTCATTTCGGGGTTTTCGATCACTGCCCCGCCAATTTTGATGATGTGTAATGGTTCTTTATCCATGTGTTTCTAATAGTGTTTGAAAGACCGCCTGAGCGCTATAAACCCGATTTCCGGCTTGTGGTATAACAATCGAGCTTTGACTGTCCAAAACATCGTCAGCAATCACCACATTTCGTCGGACTGGCAAACAATGCATGACTTTTGCCTGATTGGTAACAGCCAGCTTCTCCTGATTGATCAACCAGTCTTTCGCCGTGCCTACTTTGCCATAATCATTATAAGAGGACCAGTTCTTGACATAAATAAAGTCCGCTCCGTTGAAAGCCTCTTTTTGATCATAGGCAATATTCGCTCCTCTAGTAAACTCTTCTTTTAGTTCAAAACCCTCTGGTTGAACAATGGTAAAATCGTAATCTGTTTTATTTACCCATTGCGCAAACGAATTGGACACAGCCTGTGGCAATGCCTTAATATGTGGCGCCCAGGTCAGGACTACTTTTGGCTTGTCCGCCTTCTTATATTCTGCGATGGTAATTAAGTCTGCCAGGGACTGCAACGGGTGTAAAGTCGCTGACTCCAAACTGACGATCGGTGTTCCTGAATGGTGTTTAAAGGCATTGATGATTCGCTCATTATAATCAGCTTCCCGATCTGTCAGGGATGGAAAAGAACGAACGCCCAAAATATCACAATACTGCCCCATGACAGCTGCAGCTTCACGGATATGCTCAGCAGTACCTCCATCCATCACCACGCCATCTTCCATTTCTATTTGCCACGAGTCCTGCGTCACATTCATAACAATGACATCCATTCCTAAATTGGTCGCTGCCTTCTGAGAACTCATTCGCGTTCTGAGACTAGAGTTGAAAAATAGGAGTCCCAGGGTTTTGTTTGCTCCTAATGCCTTGAGTGCAAAAGGATTTTTTTTGATGGACAATGCTTTTTGAACCAATCCCAAAGGATTGGTTACGTCATGCACTGAAGTAAAATGCTGCATGTTACTTGATGTTTTTGATTTTATCGTAAGAGACCATCAATCCTTTGATGAGCGCTGAGCTGAGTCCCTGATGTTCCATTTCATTTAAGCCCGCGATGGTACAACCTTGCGGTGTAGTTACTTTGTCAATTTCCACCTCTGGATGATTTCCGTTTTCCAGAATCAACGACGCTGCTCCCTTGGCCGTTTGCACGGCAATCAACTGTGCCTCATCTGAGTGAAAACCCATCTGAATACCTCCCTGAGTTGCTGCCCGAAGATATCTCATAAAAAAGGCTATTCCACTTGCGCCCAGCACGGTAGCCGCTTGCATCAACTTCTCATCAATCACCAGTGTCTGGCCCAGTGAGTTAAAGACTTTCTGAATTGTAAGCGCTAGTTCCTTACTGTCATTGCATGCAATACAGGTCATGGATTCACCGATGGCAATAGCCGTGTTTGGCATGGCACGAACCACAGGAACGTCTACTTTGAGTAAACCCTTAATCTCATCGATAGATACACCTGTGATGACGGAAACCAACACATGTTTCTCGGTAAGCACAGGATTAATTTGCTCAATTAGAGAAGCCAGCTGCTTTGGCTGTACACATAAAAATATGTAACCCGAACTTTCTACTGCCAGCTTGTTATCTTCTACCGTTAGAAATCCCTGATCAGCTAAATGAGCAACGTGCTTCAAATTGCGACGTGTCAGGTAGACCTGATCCGCTTTTTTTAAGCCCTCTTCTACAATACCCTCAGCTATCGCAATACCCAAATTACCAGCTCCAAGAATGGCTATGTTTTCATCTAATAACTCCATGATCTAAAAATTACTGGCTTTCAACTGGAGTCCGGCTGTTTCTTCCAGACCAAACATAAGGTTCATATTCTGCACCGCTTGTCCAGAAGCTCCTTTTAGTAGATTATCAATGATCGAAATGACCAAAAGCTTCGTTCCCTCCTTTTTCAAATAGACCAGGGCCTTGTTGGTATTCACCACCATTTTGAGGTCTGGGTTTTCTTCTACTACATGTGTGTAAGGATGTCCATCGTAGTATGCCTTATACAGTTTGTAAGCTTGCTCTTCAGATGCCTCTGTCTCAAAGTAAGACGTCACGATTATTCCACGTGTAAAATTTCCCCGAAACGGAATAAAGTTGATAGGATGATCCTTTCCTGACTCCTGCTCCATGCTCTCACCTATCTCGGACAAGTGCTGATGTGTAAAAGCCTTGTAGACACTCATGTTGTTATTTCTCCACGAAAAATGCGAAGTTGGTGAGAGGGACTGTCCAGCTCCTGTGGAACCAGTAATTCCAGTGGTATGAATTTCAGATTCTATGATCCCCGCTTTAGCCGCAGGTAGCAATCCCACTTGGATACAGGTGGCAAAACACCCTGGATTGGCAATTTTTCTGGCAGACTTAATGGCATCATGATTCATCTCCGGTAATCCATAAATGAAGTCATTTCCAGGGGCCTTCAATCGAAAATCATTACTCAAATCAATGATACGAACCTGAGAAGGCACATCAGCATCCTTCAAATAGACTTTGGACTCCCCATGGCCTTTGCATAGAAAAAACACATCGATCTGGTCAAAGTCCAGTTCGGCATCAAACACCAAATCAGTGTCTCCTATCAAATCAGCATGCGTGTTGTATACCTTTTTTCCTACCTGGCTACTACTCTGAGCACAAACGATTTCTACATTTGGGTGATTGATCAAAATACGTATCAACTCTCCAGCTGTATAACCAGCCGCTCCGTAAATTCCTACTCTTAGCTTAGTCATCCGCTTGGTGTACTTTGTGATAAATCATGTTCTGATTTCCGAAAATTTTCGAGAACCCTTTCACATCTTCTCCAGACCATGAGTTATTCATTTCCCCATATTTACCAAAGCTCGATTGCATCAAGTCATTAGGTGATTGGATACCGATTATGTAAAACCTGTAAGGAGCCAATTGGACCTTGACAGTTCCTGAGACATATTTCTGAGTACTCTCATAAAATGCCTCAATATCTCGCATCACCGGGTCCAAATAATGCCCCTCATGCAAGAGGTTACCGTAGGTAAGGGAGTACTGATCCTTCAACAACAGTTGGTTTTTAGTTAATACGTGCTTCTCCAGTGCATGGTGTGCTTTCACGATAATCAATGGAGCAGCTGCTTCAAACCCAACTCTTCCTTTGATTCCAATGATGGTATCACCCACATGTATATCCCGACCTACGCCGTATGGATTGGCCAATTCATTGATTTTTTCGATGGTCTTGACTGGCCCTAACTTTTCCCCATTCACAGAAACAGGTTCGCCATGCTCAAAACCTATTGCTATTTCTTCTGATCCATCCTGAGTTACCTGACTTGGAAACGCTGTTTCTGGTAAATACTCGTCTGAGGTCAATGTTTCTTTACCCCCTACTGAGGTTCCCCAAAGTCCCTGGTTGACCGAATACAATGCCTTCTCCCAGTTACCACTTACGCCATGATCAATCAGGAATTTGATTTCTTCTTCCCGTGAAAGTTTCTTGTCTCGAATCGGTGTGATGATCCCTACTTCAGGGCATAGAATGTTGAAAATCATGTCAAACCGAACCTGATCATTCCCAGCTCCGGTACTTCCGTGTGCAATAGCAGCAGCCTTCAATTTGATTGCTTCTTTAGCGATAGCTGTGGCTTGGAAAACACGCTCAGCACTTACCGATAAAGGATAAGTATTATTTTTGAGGACGTTACCAGCGATAAGGTACTTGATTGACTTCTGATAGAATTCCTCAGTTGCATCCACATTTTGATGGCTTATAGCTCCAAGTTCTTTAGATTTAACCTCCAATGATGCTAACTCTTCTGCATCAAAACCTCCTGTGTTGACTGTTACGGTATGTACTTCGTAACCCAACTCTTTCAGGTAAATACAGCAATAAGTCGTGTCCAACCCACCACTAAAGGCCAGTATCACCTTTTTCTGATCACTCATTTAATTTTAACTTTTTGTTTCCAAAACATGATTTTCTCCTGCACTTTCTCACTCTTATTTTTCCACTGACGTTTTTTCTCTTCAGGGTCATAGAGCATACCAGTGCACAAGCACATTTGATGATTTTTTCGGGTTAAAATGTCATAGTTAACACAACTCGAACATCCCTTCCAAAAAGACTCATCGTCTGTGAGTTCGGAAAATGCTACCGGACGGTAGCCCAGATCGGAGTTGATTTTCATAACGGCCATACTGGTCGTTAAGCCAAACAATTTGGCATTGGGGTATTTTTCTCGTGATAATTTAAACGCCCGCTCTTTAATGGCTTGTGCCAATCCATTATTTCTGAAATCCTGATGTACAATCAGTCCAGAATTGGCCAGGTACTTACCATTGCTCCATACTTCTATGTAACAGAATCCAGCCAACTTACCTGATTTGGTCAAAGCAATAACCGCCTTGCCCTCATTCATCTTCATTTCGAGATACTCAGGAGACCTTCTGGCAATACCAGTACCGCGCTTAGCAGCGCTATCAGCCATCATTTCGCAGATTTCCTCTGCATATTTTATATGTGATGCATCAGCAACTGATACAACGAACTTGTCCATCTTGGAATTTGGTATAAAGAATTATAGAATAAAAATAAATAAAGTCGAAAGGAGACCACCACGTAGGCGTTCTAAAAAACATATCAGGCTTGCCGCCTGGGAAACCTAGGCCGTAGAGAGGGAGATGATATGTTCAGGTATGTCTTCAACTGTTTGATTAATTCTTCAAAGCAAAACTAAGTACTATTTTTCGCCAACCCCAAGAATAAAAGAAGTTATTTTCAATTATTTTCCAAATATTTTACTGTTTCCGCTTCAATTCACCAGACACTCCACCTGAAACAATGTATTTCATGATCTCTGTATTGCGTCCGTTTAATGGGATCAGTTTTGATTTATCTACTACGAATACGTTCCCTGAAAAGTTGTAAGAATGTGGTAAATAAACTGTAGCCATTCCTGGCAGTCCAATGTCTTCTAAATCTGCTTGTGTAATGAACCCGGGTTTATAGATGACACCATTCTCATCGAATGGAACCAACACCGGTGTGTCAAATTTCTTCTTATCTCCTGCGAATGCCGTAACCAGATCATTAATGGAGGAGTAAATGAAGTTCACTAAAGGAATTTTCTTAAGTAAATCGCCAAATAAGTCAAAAAATGGCTTTGCAAAAATGGTATTTGCCAGATATCCTATGAGGGAGGTGACAAAAAAAACGGTGACAATTCCTAATCCCGGAATCTCTACAGGTATGAGGTTATCTGTCCAGCTGACCATGGCTATGATGATGTATACCGTTAGACCAACAGGTACTACCAGCAACAAGCCACGAAAGAAGAACTTAAAAAGTGATTGTAGATTCATGTGCTATTTAGTGAAAAATAAAAAAGGCCTTGTCGTGTAAAACAAGGCCTTTCGTTGAATGTTTTGAATTCGCTTAAAGAGCGATACCGATAAACGATTTGAAAGCCAATCCCATCAGTCCAGTGATCAACATGGTGATTCCAAGTCCTTTCAGTCCGTCAGGGACACTGGAATACTTCAGCTTCTCACGAATAGCAGCAAGTGCTATGATTGCTAGAAACCAACCAATACCAGACCCAAACCCATAAGCAGTAGCCTGTCCGATTGTATAATCTCTCTGAACCATGAAAAGTGATGCTCCAAGTATCGCACAGTTCACAGCGATCAAAGGAAGAAATATACCAAGTGAACCATACAAAGCAGGTGAAAATTTCTCAATCACCATTTCAACTAACTGCACCATGGAGGCGATCACTGCAATGAACATGATAAACTGCAGGAAGGTCAAATCCACGGTTGCAAAGTCTGCTCCCAGCCAAGCCAACGCTCCTTCTTTCAGTACATATTCTTGTAGTAACCAATTAACTGGTACGGTAATCGTCAAAACGAAGATTACAGCCATACCAAGACCAAATGCCGTGGACACCTTCTTTGATACCGCCAGGAACGAACACATCCCCAGGAAGTAAGCAAAGACCATGTTGTCAATGAAAGTGGCTTTAAGTGCTATATTGAAAATATCCATTTCTTTCTCTAATTAATAGTTAGTGTTCTACGTAACCAGTTCTAGATCGCTGTACCCATATGAGAATACCCAGCACCATAAATGCACCAATGGAGTCTACCATTAATCCATTTGTAGGAAAGCTCTCCCAACCAATTGCTTCAAATACTTTGAAATTCATAATTGAACCTGATCCGAATAATTCTCTGAAAAAAGCTACAACTAAAATAATCCAGGCATAACCAAAACCGCTTCCTAATCCATCCAAAATAGAATCATATGGTTTGTTCGCCATAGCGAATGCTTCCAAACGCCCCATTACGATACAGTTGGTAATGATTAGTCCTACGAATGCTCCCAGCACCTTGTACATATCAAAATAATATGCCTTTAATACTTCACTCACCAAGGTTACCAATGTGGCAATGATCGCCAACTGTACGATGATTCGCACCCTGCCTGGAATTAATCCTCTGATCAATGAAATGATCAAGTTCGAGAACACGATTACAGCAATTACCGCAATCGACATCACCAACGTTGGTTCCATCTTAATGGTAATAGCCAATGCCGAACAGATTCCCAATACCTGTACGGTAATCGGATTGTCCTCATTTAATGGATCAGAAACGATTCTTTTTCTTCTCTTCGAGAATAAAGCTTCAGAAGATTTTTTTACTTCTTCTTTTACTTCAGCTGTTTCAGTACTCATAGACAGAGTTTTTATTAGTTAAGAGCAACTTTACCGTTGCCTGATTTTACTTTATTAATATACGACTGGTAGTATCCAAGGTAATTTTCCAGCATGTCGTTAAGTCCTTTACCGGTTAGCGTCGCTCCTGACATTCCATCTACCTGATGGTCTGTCAGATCGCTATTTCCTTCACCCTTCACCATTGACACAGATACCAGCTCACTACCTTCGTAGATTTCTTTCCCCACAAATCGACTTTTTACTTCTTCGGAGGTAATTCGTGCTCCAAGACCCGGTGTTTCCTGTTTGTGGTCAAACGCCACACCCTTCACCGTATTTAAGTCATTTTCCAAAGCCACATATCCTGAAATCCAATCCCATAGACCAGCACCAAACATCGGGAAGATGTAAGCATCAATCTGATCCGAGGAAGGATCGTTCTTAAATTTAAATACCGGATAAAGTCTTTCAGAAGCATCAAAACGATAGTTCTTTTGAATGTTGACCTTCTCAGCAACTACTGGATTTCCTTTCTCATCCGTAGTTACTTCATCGCCATTGATATCCACTACTACTGACTCAACTCGTTCGTCATAAAGTGACAATATCTTGTTGGGATCTTCATAGCCAGAGATGTCCATCACAGCACCAAGAATCTTTTTCTTGGTATCTAACTCCACCTGCTTTTGCTGAGCTGGTTTCAGCCCTACAGATGCCAGTGACAATAAGCCGCCTAGAACTATTGTAAGAGCGACTGAAAATAGGATTATGTAAGTATTAGACCGTTGCACGTTTTAATCTTCTTTTTTTGTTAGCATCTACTACATAGTAATCAATTAGCGGAGCGAAAACGTTCATAAACAAAATCGCCAGCATGATTCCTTCCGGATAAGCAGGGTTGACAACTCTGATCAACACCGTAAGTAATCCAATAAGAAAACCGTAAATCCATTTACCCACTTCTGTTTGTGAAGCCGAAACTGGATCTGTTGCCATAAATACAGCACCAAATGCCAATCCTCCAGCTACTAAATGATAATGAGCAGGGAAGTCCATGTAAGGATTACCTCCTACCAGGTTAAATACTACACCCATGAAGTAAGCTCCACCGAAAACACTCAAGATGATCTTCCAGCTACCAACACCAGTACCAATAAGAATTGCAGCACCAATCAAACACATCAAAACCGATGTTTCACCGATACTTCCTGGTATTGCTCCGATAAACATGTTCATGAATGAGAACATTCCATCGTACCAATGACCACCAATTTCAGCTAGCATGTTCGTTCCGTTAGCCATCGCCGTTGGACCGTATGACAAAACAGTCGCTCCAGAGAAAGCATCTACCGTTTCTTTGCCACCGAGGTAGACCCAAACATTGTCTCCAGAAATCTGACCAGGATAAGCAAAGTATAAAAATGCTCTTGCAGTTAGGGCAACATTCAAAATGTTCATTCCCGTACCACCGAATGCCTCTTTTCCGATCACCACCGCGAAAATAGTCGCCATCGCTACCTGCCAAAGTGGAATGGTCGGTGGCATTACCAGGGCGATCAACATCCCTGTGACCAAATACCCTTCACTGATCGGATGATTTCGAATCACACAGAAAATAAATTCAGTTAGTAGTCCTACTGCATAAGATACGATCAACACAGGAACAACAGCGATTGATCCGATAATTATCTTATTAATAAGAGTAGCCTCTTCTCCTACTGAAATAAAGTGCTGATGCCCTACATTCCACATTCCAAATAGCAGCGCAGGAATCATAGCGATCACCACGGTGATCATTACTCTTTTCAAATCCACTGCATCCTTTATCTGCGTTCCTTTGTTCTTGGTAAGAATGTCCGGTGCAAAGGCGATTGTTCTATGTCCTTCGTAAAGGGTGTAGAATTTCTCCCACTTTCCACCTTTCTCGAAGTTCGGTTTTACGCTATCAAATAATTTTTGTAATGCCTTCATTTCAATGAATTAGCTATTTTTTATCAACTCAATTCCTTCTCTCAAAATTTCCTGGAGATCATTTTTTGATGGGTCAATAAACTCACATAGAGCTACATCCTCTTCCACCAACTCAAAAATCCCTAAAGCTTCCATCTCATCATAGTCCTCAGCAATAATCGCTTTGAACAGATAAGTAGGTAGTATATCCATTGGCAATACCTCTTCGAATGCTCCGGAAACCACGAATGGTCGTTCCTCTCCGTGCGTATTGGTATCAACCGTATATTCTTTCTTCTTGTTTAGGAACGAAAGCAAACCAAGAGCTTTGTGAAAACTCAGCTTCGTGGTGCTCGGCTTTAGCCATCCAAGGAATTCTTCGTAATCACCTTCTGGGATCACAGTCATCTGATTGTGGTAATATCCAAGATATCCGTTCTTGCCACAGTTTTCACCTGTTAATGGATTGCCACTGATAAACCTTAAGTTACTACTAAGATCACCAGATAGATTACCAAGCATTGCTCCAGAGTAAGTCTTCACATAACCAGGAGTTGAAATTTCTGATCCTGTTACTGCAACCAATTTAGATGCATCATACTTTCCTTCAGCAAAGAGCTGTCCGATCTGTGCCACTCCATATGGAGTTACTGTCCAGGCGATATCTCCCTTGTTGATTGGGTCAAGGTGATGAATCTGTACGCCTACGTTTCCTGCAGGATGAGCGCCGGTAAACTTATTAAGCTCCACACCTTCTGCTTGCGAAAAGACCTGAGCTACTTCAGCTTGCCCGTCTATATTAAGATGGATTTTACCATCTGTGAATTTCTTAAGTACATCAAGTCCAGCTTGAAAAAACCGTTCTTTATCTCCCAATTGATAAGCTACATCTGGCGCAAGTGGATTGGTATCAAAAGCCGAAATAAAAATGGCCTTAGGCTTATCTTCCGGATTGGCAACCACACCAAAAGGTCGTTGAAGTACGTTTGGCCATACGCCACCCGCTTTCATTTGTGCCAGTGCATCTTCTTTAGACAACCCTGATAGCTCCGAAGTGTTGTAGGATTTGAACTTTTCGAAGACCACTTCTTTGTCTGCCAATATCTTGATCTCTAGAAGTTTACGCTTCTCTCCGCGTTTAATTTCTGCAACCTCGCCACTAACAGGAGCACAGTAACGTATTTCCTCAGACATTTTGTCGTAAAGAATTGGTGTACCGGCTTTTACTGTATCACCTTCTTTGACCAACAATTTTGGTCGAGACATGTGAGAGAAGTCAGTTGGTTTTACTGCGAAGATTTCTGAGAGTGGAATTTCTGAGATTTTCTTCTCCGGTTTTCCGGCAAGGTTGATATCAAAACCTTTCTTTAGCTTGATCGTTTTGGACATTTTCTATTATTGCGCTCTACTTGAAAATCGTTGCAAAAATAGTAAAAAAATGTTCAAATGAAATGTTTGATGCTATCAATAAATTACAGTTTTTTGAACGGTGATTTTTCAGGAATTCAGGCCACTACTTCCTCTTGAGAGGATAAAAAGTTTGCCACATTCTCCATTAACCACCTAGGTGTGGAGGTAGCACCACAAATACCAACTTTATCTGCAGGATTGACCCACGATAAATCGATATCATTTTCATTTTCAATAAAGTAACTGCGCGGATTGTGTTCTAAGCAGACGTTGTATAAAGCCCTTCCGTTCGAACTTTTCTTTCCAGAAACAAATAAAACCACATCATGAGAGGATGAAAACTCAACCATTTTGGGTTCTCTGTTCGACACTTGTCGGCAAATGCTGTCATTCGCATTAAAGTCTTCCACAGTTAGCGATCCCTTCGTTTCTTTAATTCGTTCTTCTATTTGCTCCTTGATATGATAGAAGCCCTTTGTACTTTTTGTGGTTTGGCTGTAAAGCGTTACAGGGCGATTAAAATCAATCTTTTCCAAATCTTCATCCGTTGTGACAATGATCGCTTCATCGTTGGTTTGACCGGTCAACCCAACCACTTCTGCATGGCCTGGTTTTCCGTAGATCACGACCTGACCATCTACTTCCTGCGATTTATCGTACGAATGCTTAATCCGATTCTGAAGCTTTAAAACCACCGGACAGGAAGCGTCTATCAACTCAATATTGTTCTCTAAAGCTATTTGGTAGGTCTCGGGAGGCTCTCCATGTGCTCGGATCAATACCTTACAGTTCTTGATTTCCTTCAGTTCATCCCGGTCAATCGTTCTAAGACCTTTCTTATAGAGGCGTTTCACCTCCATGGCATTGTGAACGATATCACCGAGGCAATACAACTCCTGACCGTCGCTCATCTCATCTTCTGCCATTTGGATGGCAAACTCTACACCAAAACAATAACCGGAATGTGGATCTATATCAATCTGCATGGATAATTTCGTTAGCTAATTCTACAATTTTATGAACTTGCTGATCGAAAGTCAAATTTGACGTATCAATCTCAACAGCATCATCTGCCTTAATCAATGGAGACTCTTCTCTGGAGGAATCCATTTTATCTCTCTCCTCTAAATTGTGTTCGATGGTATTTAGTTCCTCAAAAATACCCTTTTCCTCAAGCTCTTTTTGTCTCCTCATGGCACGCACTCTGGAGTTGGCCGTCATGAACACTTTCAGCTCTGCATCTGGGAAAACGACTGTTCCAATATCACGTCCATCCATAACAATTCCGCGATTTTTCCCAATGGTCTGCTGCTGCGCTACCATTGCGTGACGTACTTCTTTGATCGAACTTACTTTGCTCACATTCTCATTAATTCGCATCGTACGAATATTATCCGCAATGTTCTCTCCGCATAGCAATACATTTACACCATCAAACCCAATTTCGATCTGTTCAAGAGCACCAACAACTGCCTCCAAATCCTCAGGATTCACATTGTTTTCGAGAAAGTAAAAGGTAGTCGCACGGTACATTGCTCCACTGTCTATATAAGCATAGGCCAATTCATCGGCCACCTTCCTGGCCGTGGAGCTCTTACCTGTACCCGAATAACCGTCCAGGGCAATTACTATTTTTTTCATTAACAGTCCTTAATAGGGCATGGGATCGGTTTCCCTTTCTTGATTTGCCGCTTGGAAGATGAAGGTCCTTTTCTACAACTGCTAAAAATAATCAGTACAGACAGCAAAAAAAGACCTAATATGTTTTTCGCTTTTATCATCTAATTCTTAGAGACCAGCAGTTTCTACACCACCATCTATTTTCTTTACCAACCCTTGAAGCACCTTGCCTGGCCCACACTCAATAAAGGTATTCGCTCCATCGATAATCATGGACTGAACACTCTGCGTCCATCTTACCGGTGCAGTTAATTGAGCCACCAAATTGGTCTTAATGTCTGTCAGGTTCGTATGTCCTTTTGCATCTACGTTTTGATAAACCGGGCACTTTGGGTCACTAAATATAGTACCTTCTATTGCTGCAGCCAACTCTTCTCTGGCAGGTTCCATTAACGGCGAGTGAAATGCTCCACCAACTGGCAAGATAAGTGCTCTTTTGGCTCCGGCTTCTTTCAGCTTTTCACATGCTATTTCTACTCCCTTCATACTACCAGAAATGACTAACTGTCCCGGACAGTTATAATTCGCTGCTACTACTACTTCGTCAATAGCTTCACAAATCTCTTCAACCGTCTGGTCTGGTAGTGCTAAAACAGCGGCCATTGTTGATTCCTGAACTTCACAGGCCTTCTGCATCGCCAGAGCACGCTTAGAAACGAGCCTCAAACCATCCTCGAAACTCAAAGTGCCATTGGCTACCAATGCAGAAAACTCACCCAGTGAATGCCCTGCTACCATGTCTGGATTGAAGTCATCCGAGATCAATGCTGTAGCGACGCTGTGCAAGAAGATGGCCGGTTGCGTCACCTTGGTCTGCTTTAACTCATCAGCCGACCCTTCAAACATCACTTTCGAAATGGAAAAGCCAAGGATGTCATCAGCTTGTGTGAATAGTTCTTTGGCTTTAGGGTTGTTATCGTATAAATCTTTACCCATTCCTGGGAATTGAGCTCCCTGTCCAGGGAATACAAATGCCTTCATAAATTCAGGTTTGATGTGTTGATTGATTTGATAGCAAATCTAAATAAACATCCTAAGAATCGATGAATCGATGACGTAGTTCTGGTATAGGTCTCCGGCAAGCGTCGCTCTTACCAAACCACTTGTACCTATTCCTGGCGATGATATCGTAGATGAAATCCCTCATCACTCGTGGTAGGACCAGAAAGACTTTAACCACTGGCCAAAGTCCTTTCAAGTATCCAGCTATGTGAAGAGCTGCTGTGCTTTTATTGTAGACTAAGCCCTTGTCTACCAACACGATGCTTTCAAGTTTGGTCGGATCGACTCCATATTCGTTTAATATACTTTGAGCCTCTGCAGATTGCAAAGATGCAAACCTAAAGGCACCACGATCCCTATCGATAATGAAATTAACAGATGAATTACATAGGTTACATACCCCATCAAACAAAATGACCGGATCATTTACCTTAGCAGCTGCACCCATCCCTTTATTACCTTTTTCGTCTCCTTGGGATCCAACACATCAAAAACAACTTCAGCAGTGTAATAGTAAACTCCTGCCGGCACCTCTTCACCACGAGAATTAGTTCCATCCCAATTCACATAAATACCATTTGGATTTTCAAAGGAGTCATAAGTGTAAAACTGAGCGCCCGACCGATCATAAACTGCAAAGTTCACAGATCTCACAAATCGTGGACAATCGGCATTGTTAAAACCGGTTATTCCAAGTCCATTGTTATTTAATGGAGCAAAAACGTCATTAACACCATCGCCATTGGGCGTAAATACATTTGGCAGTTTGTAAACTGGACAATTGTCCCGACATATCTCTTCTGTCGGTTCACTTTCATTGCCCGATCTATCAACAGCTGTGATCCGATAGCACCCTTTAATGCTGGTAAGGTCATCCCGCAAAAGATTTGTCGATACGGTTTGAGCGATTATCTCATAATCCTCTTCTTCTCCAGTCTCGGATAAGTAGACATTATATGATATGATATCATCTCCACAGTCTGATGGGTCTTCCGACCAACTGATTTCCTGAGTAAAGAAATTGGTTCCACAGGGTAAATCAGTAAGTATTGCTTCACAATCCCCGGCATCTTCTAAAGTAATACTAGGCGGTCTGCAGGGGGGAATCGTATCGTTGGGCTGACCACACGCAATTTGTGAATTATTAATTAATGGTTCAGGTAATAAATCATTGTCATAAGAGCCTTGTGTAGTGATGTAATAACAATACTCCAACTCTTCGTCCAATTCCACATCATTGAATCGACCGTCATCCAAATACATGTATCCATTAGCAGTGACATCTACCGAATCAATCAATACGATTTCAGATGGGGATGCTCCTGTACCAGATCGATCTCTCCATATATAATGGTAAGGATATTCCTGAACGGTGTTGGACCATGGCACACTTGCCGCCCAGTTTAATTCAATTGAGGCCAACAAAGGTCTAAGGGATAATCTGGCAGTGCTGGCTACTGCTGATGAATCAACAAATATTCCATTAGCATCATGAGCTCGAACGTAATAGTTCTGAACACGCGCAAAGGTATTTAAGCCCGTATCTGTAAATACCGTATCTGAATAATTGGAAGCCACTATTTCAAAAGCACCGCTTCCTGTAGATCTCACCAAGTCATACGTATATGATGGAGGAAACAACGTTTGATCAATCTGATATGGAGGAGTCCATCTCACCAATACGGATCCTGATTCATCATCAGTGGTACGAACATCAACGTTTGTAATCACTGGAGCTGTTACATTCAAGCTATCACAGGCTTCCGCACTCACATAGCTTAACCCACCACCTGGTGACCCATATTCTGCTACCAACCGATAGCAGTACTTTGCTCCCGGAGCCAATCCGCGTCCCTTATTGTCGTCTAAATACTGAACCTGGCTTAATGGCACTTTATCGATCAATGAGTATCCGGCATTGCCGGGCATACCCACCTGACATTCATCAAGTTCAATATCAAAGTCCCCTACCCTGCGCCACACCTGAATAGAATCAGCATTGGGGCATTGGTAACTGTTCCAGTTGAGCTGCATGGCTTTCCCAGGCTGAACAGTGGTTGATAAACCGGTAGGTGCTGGACCTACTACCGTGATTTCGAGCGTTTCAAATTCTACTAACCGGGGGCCTTCATCCGGATCATCCGTCACTTTGAACTGGACCTGATAGGGTCTTGCTCGTACGTGACCACATTCGGTATCCCAACTGAATGTCATGTAACCCGGAGGACCACTGTAATCGGGTGGATTGGGAGTATAAGTAGCTGGAACATCTAGTTCAAATGGCCCACCGTAAGCTTCCAATTTCACTCGATCGCCATCAGGATCATTACCTTCGATCAATAACTCCACATTATTACCAGCTTCTACACAAACATCGTCTGGGATTACGAGCGTTGGACGTTTATTATCTGTTTCCTCTACGATGATCTGCATATCTCGCGTGACAAAACCTAACCGTTCCCAACGATCAAGCCCTGGAATATACCGCCACTCTTCTACGACAAATGCCACATTATATTCTGCTTTATCTCCCTGGTTTAAAAAGTCTCCCGGCGCATCCCATATTAAATCTCCTGTAATAGGATCAATCGTCAATTCGGGAGGACCATTCTGCTCGGTGTTGCCTTGCGAAAAGTTGCTGTAAAACTGTGGATCAATGAGGCTTTTGTATTCATTAACTACGCTATTTCTTGCTTGCTTTGGTGTGGTGAATTTGTAAGACAGGCTGTCTCCATCTTCATCAAACGCTCCTGGATTGTGTATAAAAACAGAACCTACAGCTGCAAAATCGATAGGTGGAACCGTAAGAATTGGTGTGTTATTTTTTCCATAAAATGGGTCAATAACGACAAGTGATTCTACATAAAACGTTGTATTAACGGAATTAACCATGTTTACTATTCCTTCGTTTCTGTACTCTTCTTTATAGGAGACAATGTAGGAATTAGCAGCCTGATAAGTATGTGTCACTTTAAACTGAACCATTTCGAGCTCATTGCCAACAGGAGACTTGACAATATTAAAGTCAGCTTCGATTGAATTTCCATCCCCAAAATCAAAAACACCGGCTCCAAACTCGATGATGGATCCTGAATCTCTGAAACCCGTAAATGTAAACTCATAAGTAAGTGTGAGGTCGTTTACCCTTCTAGCAGTGATCTCCCCTGCACGAATGTGAGTTGCCGAAGCACTCAATCCATTCAGAAAAAGAATGACAAACGTAAGCACCCAAGACCAGGCATGGCTAATTTTCTTAAAAGAATCCTTCATCAACTATTGAACAATTACAATTCGCTTTATCCCTACTAAACGGTTTTGTTGATCAAAATATTGGGCCGTGTAAATTCCACTTTCCAACTTTCGGCTAATGTCTAAAGATAAGACATCATTTGAAACCGCTTGGTTCAAAATCTGTTTACCATTCAGTGAAATAATTCGTAAGGTACCAGATGTAGGGGTGGATAACTTGAACACTCCATTAGACGGATTGGGAAATATGTTGAATTTTTCTTCCACAAATTCTGAGGTCACCAATTTCACCAGGTCCTCATTCGAATCACAATCATCGGTTAGTAATAGCGATTGACTTATGGATTGCTCACCATCAGTATATTGAACTGATCCATATTGGTAAGACTTGGTTGAATTTTCCGTATATACAGTAAATATCGTATCGTTTAATAATGCTTGATCAGATACAATGGCTGGATCAGCATTCTCCAATACATATCCCTCAAAATTGAATGAGAGTAAACCCTGTTCACATTCACCCTTAATGATTTCAATGGAAACTTCTTCCTGATTGGATCCACAAGAAATGGGGTCAATGTTTATTGTTGGATGACAACTGCTTTCAGAATGATCCGAAAGCTCAATGTTAAAATCTAAAACAGTTCTAGATAAAAACTGCAAAACCCCATTAATTCTACGATATTCAGTTATGGCTACAACAACAAGTATCTGTGAATGGTCACTTGCATTATCAACTGATGACAAATCCAACAAGAAACTTCCAGTTAATCTGTCCATATCTATAGGTGGTTGTACATAATTAGGTAATGGGTAGGTGTACTTTTTTGGGTCGAATAAATCGAAAACCAATAAATCACCATTTTGATCATTTGCAATTAGAGCGTGTTCGCTCTTATGTCCTATTAGATATTGTTGGGTTAACAGATGATCAATATTTACCTTAGGTAATGCATTTGATAAAAATGGATCGAGAAGGAAAATTAATGATGTAGAGAATAATTTATTAAATGATTTATCTAAGTTGATGATATTTTCGCTTCGATATTCCTCGAAATACTCTGCAGTGTAGGTTCCACTGCCTGAGTAGGTATGTTCAACTACATACGATACCTTTTCAGTATTTGAATCTAATTGTTCTTTTTGAATATCGAAATTCGATTCAATTGAAGATCCATCACCAAACCTAAATATTCCAGCACCAAAACCAACAACTGACCCAACATCTCTGAAGCCAATAAACTGAAAAACTACCGTATTACCTCTAATTTCTTTTATTTCAATATAACCACCCTTGATATGGGTAGCTGAAACTGAAAAGCAAAACATAAAGAATGCTATGAACGGAATAATTAGATTTTTCATCAGCCTACAATTGGAGGTTCGGATCTTAAAAAATAAATCAATCATGGTAAACATTCTGAGATCACACACTGTTAGGCCTCAAAAATGATACCGTAGTTATAAATAATGGTTTAGTAGCACTATTTAGAAACATTCAAAATAAGTAATGTAATTGTCAGATCGGGCCTTGGGAACTACCTTTGGGTCCGCACAAAAACGAAATTCACGAAATAATTATGAGTTGGTTGTCGAGTACTATTGCCAAGAAGTTTGCCATGGCGATTTCTGGCGTTCTGTTAGTCTTGTTTCTGTTGTCTCATCTTACCACGAATATGCTTTCCGTATTCAGCGAAGAGGCCTTCAATGAAGCATCCCATTTTTTAGGTACGAATCCATTGGTACAATTTCTGGCTCAGCCAGTGTTGATGTTTGGAGTCGTCTTTCACTTTGTCCTGGGATTCGTCCTTGAGGCAAAAAACCGATCTGCCCGTCCAATAAAGTACGCAAAGAAAAGTACTGACAATGCCACTTGGATGTCTCAAAATATGATTTATAGCGGATTGGTTATCCTGGCATTTTTAGCATTGCACTTCATTGACTTTTGGATTCCAGAAATGAACTATAAGTATATTCAAGGGTTACCAGAAGTAACGGATCGTTACTATGAAGAACTGGTTCATAAGTTCCAAAATCCGATTCGCGTAGGTGCTTATGTTCTTGCATTTGTTTTATTAGCGATGCATTTACTTCATGGATTCCAGTCATCTCTACAATCAATGGGTATCAACAATAAGTTTACACCATCGATCAAGAAATTTACGCAAGCTTATGCAGTGATTGTTCCTGTGGGATTCATATTCATTGCTTTGTATCACTATATCAATCATTAATTCTAAGTCATGAAGATAGGTTCTAATTTTCCTGCACAGATTCCTGATGGTCCAATTGCTGACAAGTGGACTAATCATAAGAATAAAATCAATCTGGTAAATCCTGCCAACAAAAGACTTATTGATGTAATAGTGGTTGGTACTGGTCTTGCCGGTGGTTCCGCTGCTGCAACACTGGCCGAGTTGGGATACAACGTAAAAGCATTTTGTTTTCAAGATTCTCCAAGACGGGCACATTCCATCGCTGCTCAAGGTGGTATCAATGCCGCTAAAAATTATCAAGGTGATGGGGACTCCACTTACCGGTTGTTCTATGATACGGTAAAAGGAGGTGATTATAGATCACGTGAGGCAAACGTTTACCGTTTGGCTGAAGTATCTGCTAATATCATTGACCAATGTGTTGCTCAGGGAGTACCGTTTGCACGTGATTACGGTGGGTTGCTCGACAACAGATCATTTGGTGGTGTGTTAGTGTCCAGAACGTTTTATGCTAAAGGTCAAACTGGCCAGCAGTTGCTATTAGGTGCATACTCTGCCATGAACCGTCAGATCGGCCGTGGGAAGATAAAAATGTACAATCGTCACGAAATGCTTGATGTCGTTTTAGTTGACGGTAAAGCAAGAGGAATCATCGCCAGAAACCTGGTGACCGGAGAGATTCAACGACACTCAGCTCATGCGGTGGTCATTGCTTCTGGAGGATATGGAAACGTGTTTTTCCTTTCTACTAATGCAATGGGCAGTAACGTAACCGCCTCATGGAAAATACATAAAAAGGGTGCTTACTTCGCCAACCCATGTTATACCCAAATTCACCCAACCTGTATTCCAGTTTCAGGAGATCATCAGTCAAAACTGACCTTGATGTCTGAATCGTTGAGAAACGATGGTAGAATCTGGGTACCCGCTAAGAAAGAAGATGCTGAAGCGATCAGGCAAGGAAAGTTGAAACCAACTGATCTCGCTGAAGAAGATCGGGATTACTACTTGGAAAGAAGGTATCCTGCATTTGGAAACCTGGTACCACGAGATGTGGCATCCAGAGCTGCAAAAG
>JAMWZA010000007.1 GCA_024305105.1 Marinoscillum sp. | reverse complement strand
GAAACCCAACATTTCCCAGATTCGCCCAATCAAGAAAGTTTTCCAACAACGATCTTGAATCCGGGGGAGACCTATCAAACAACAACCCTCATGAAGTTTTACGTAAAATAACAAAAGCAAACTAGCTTATAGTTAAAATGACTATAAGTGTTATATTAGACAAAATTTTTCATCATGAGTAATCAGAAGATAGACAATCAAGCAGCAGACAACATCAGAGCGCTTGCCATTTCGATGGTAGAAAAGGCCAATTCGGGACATCCGGGAGGACCTATGGGTGGAGCGGATTTTATTCATATTTTGTACAGCGAGTTTCTTCGTTTCGATCCTAAAAATCCTGAATGGATGTGGAGAGACCGATTCTTCCTTGATCCGGGACACCTTTCGGCTATGCTTTATGCACAGTTGCACCTGTTAGGAAATTACACGAAGGAAGATGTTTCAAATTTCCGTCAATGGGGATCTGTGACTCCTGGTCACCCGGAAGTAGATAAGAAGAGAGGTGTAGAAAATACATCTGGTCCACTAGGTCAGGGTCATGCTATGGGAGCTGGAGCGGCACTTGCTGCAAAATTCCTGGAAGCTAAGTTTGGAGACTGGACAGCGCACATGATCTACTCCTTTATTTCTGATGGTGGTATTCAGGAAGAAATCTCACAGGGAATTGGTCGTATCGCAGGTTACCTTGGATTGAGTAACATCGTGATGTTTTTCGATTCCAATGATGTGCAGCTCAGTACTAAAACGGATGAGGTAACAGCTGAAGACACGGTAAAAAAATATGAAGCGTGGGGCTGGAATGTGACTGAGATTGATGGTCACGATCATGATGCCATTCGCAAAGCATTGACAGATGCCAAAGCGGAGACCCAACGACCTACATTGATTGTAGGTAAAACGATCATGGGTAAAGGTGCCGTAGACGCTGATGGAAACCCATACGAAGGCTATGTAGAACTGCACGGTAAGCCGATAGGAGGAACTGGAGCAGACTATAACAAAACACTTGAGGCATTAGGAGCCAGTGTAGAAGATCCTTTTGGCACCTACCCTGAAGTTGCAGACTTCTACAAAGATGTATTAGCTAAAAAAGCGAAAGAAGCAGCTGCGCATGCAGAGGTAGAGAAAAAATGGAGAAGTGAAAATACTGAGCTTGCTGCGAAGTTGGATCTATTCTTAAGTGGAGATATTCCAGAGATCGATTTCTCTTCGATTGAGCAAAAGGCAGATCAGGCTTCCAGAGCATCGTCTTCTGCAGTACTTGCTTACCTGGCTGATAAGGTGGAGAACTTAATCGTTTCATCAGCAGATTTGGCCAACTCTGATAAGACGGATGGATTTTTGAAAAAGTCCAGGCAGTTCGCGCCGCATACATTTGATGCGAACTTCTTACATGCAGGCGTAGCTGAGTTTAGTATGGCGGCAATGGCCAATGGTATGGCGCTACATGGTGGTGTAATTCCAGTAATTGGTACATTCTTCATCTTCTCTGATTATCAAAAACCAGCCTACAGGTTGTCAGCATTGATGGAACTTCCTGTGATTTACTTGTGGACGCACGATGCATTCAGAGTGGGAGAGGATGGACCTACGCACCAGCCAATTGAGCAGGAAGCGCAGCTGAGACTGTTGGAGAAGTTGAAAAACCACTCCGGTCAGCGATCGATGTTGGCACTTAGACCAGCCGATGCTTCTGAAACGACCATTGCCTGGGAAATGGCATTGAAAAATACCAAAACTCCTACAGGATTGATCTTCTCTCGTCAGAACATCAAAGACTTGCCAAGCGCAGGATCAAGATATGAGGATGCCTTGAATGCGAAGAAAGGTGCATACCGAGTGAAATCCAATGACGATGCAAAAGTGACTTTGATAGCCAACGGAAGTGAGGTAGCTACATTGGTAGAAGCGGCAGAACTGCTTGAAAAGGACGGAGTTGCTGTAAACATTGTGTCGGTTATTTCTGAAGGTCTTTTCAGAGACCAGCCAGCGAGCTACCAAAAGGAAATCCTTGGAGATCTACCAAAATTCGGTTTGACCGCTGGGCTTCCAGTGACACTGGAAGGCCTGGTAGGAGATACGGGTACGGTGTTTGGATTAGATCATTTTGGCTACTCTGCACCTGCAGGTGTGCTGGATGAGCAGTTTGGATACACAGGTCCGAAAGTATACGAACAAGTGAAAGCATTTATCAACTAAGACATATTTAGAAAATGAAATTTTTTATTGATACAGCCAACTTAGACGACATCAGGGAAGCACAAGACCTTGGGGTATTGGATGGAGTGACGACCAACCCGTCTCTAATGGCAAAAGAAGGAATTACAGGTCAGGAGAATATTATGAAACACTACAAAGACATCTGCAATATTGTGGATGATAATGTAAGTGCCGAAGTAATCTCTACTACCTACGATGAGATGATGGAAGAAGGCAGAAAGCTTGCTGCCATCGATGACAAGATCGTGGTGAAAGTACCCATGATCAAAGATGGTGTAAAGGCGATTAAGCAATTTACTGCTGAAGGTATCAGAACCAACTGTACATTGATTTTCAGTGCAGGACAGGCTTTGCTTGCAGCTAAGGCTGGAGCTAGTTATGTTTCTCCATTCATTGGACGATTGGACGATATCGGCGCTGATGGGCTGGAGTTAATTGAGCAGATAGTGCAGATTTTTAGCAATTACGGTATTGAGACGGAGGTTCTTGCGGCTTCAGTTCGTCACAACATGCATTTACTTAAGTGTGCTGAAATTGGTGCAGACGTAATGACTGGTCCACTTTCAGTGATCACTGGATTATTAAAACACCCTTTGACCGATAGTGGTCTTGAAAAATTCCTGGCCGATTACGCCAAGGGAAATAAATAAGCGTTGACAGGATACACCGGATAAGGTAGAACTTATTCGGTGTTTTTTTTGAATATAACTTAAAAACGATGGGATTTGAAATTGTTGATTACGTAGTATTTGGTCTATACTGCGCGATTATTATGGCCATTGGGCTTTACCTTTCCAGAGACAAAAAAGGACATGAAAAAACTGCTAATGACTACTTCCTTGCAGGTAACTCACTGTCCTGGTGGGCTATAGGAGCTTCCTTAATTGCTGCCAATATTTCTGCCGAGCACTTTATCGGGATGTCCGGTTCTGGTTTTGCGATAGGCATTGGTATTGCGGCTTATGAGTGGTTAGCTGCGGTTACATTGATTCTTGTAGCCAAATACTTGCTGCCACAAATGATCAACAACAAAATTTACACCATTCCGCAGTTTGCGAAAGAGCGATATGGCAAGGGTGTGAGTTTCTTTTTCTCGTTTTTCTGGTTATTGGTTTACATATTCGTAAATCTTACTTCAGTGGCCTGGTTAGGTGCCTTGGCTATGGAAGAGATACTGGGTTGGCCAATGATCTATTGTGTACCAGGGCTCCTTATTTTTGCTGGTATTTATTCCATCTATGGTGGTTTGAAAGCAGTGGCCTGGACTGATGTAATCCAGGTGGTTTTCCTCGTCGGTGGTGGTTTGATTACGGCATTTTTCGCCTTATCAGCAGTAGCTGGAGACGATGGTGGTGCGCTTGAAGGGTTTTTGATTGTACTAAATAAAGTACGTGAAGTGCCATCGGATTTGCACTTCAATATGATTCTCGAGAAAGGAGTTTCAACAATCCCTGATGGTAACGGAGGTATGAAAGATCCGTACATTGATTTACCGGGACTTGCCGTAATTTTTGGGGCGATGTGGTTGATCAATCTTGGTTACTGGGGTTTCAACCAGTACATTATCCAAAAGGGATTGGCAGCTAAGAGTTTACAGGAAGCCAAGCGTGGTTTAATTTTCGCAGGATTCTTAAAAATATTGATTCCGATTATCGTTATCGTACCAGGGATTACAGCGTATGTCATGTTCAATCACCCGGATCTCAGTCATTCGATCGAAGGATTGTCAGGTTCTATTGATAAGGCCGATCAGGCGTATCCATGGTTGTTGAGAAACTTCGCTCCAACGGGTATAAGAGGTTTGGCGTTTGCGGCGTTAATTGCTGCAGTGGTATCCTCATTGGCGTCCATGCTTAATTCCACGTCTACGATCTTTACTTTGGACATTTATAAGGACATCATTAATCCCAACGCCTCTCAGTCGCAATTGGTAAGAATAGGTCGAGTGGCTGCTTTTGTAGCGCTTGTTATTGCTGTGTTTGCAGCTAAGCCGCTTTTAGGGGGTTTAGATCAGGCGTTCCAGTACATTCAGGAGTACACCGGGTTCATTTATCCGGGAGTAGTTGTTGTATTCGGGATGGGAATTCTTTGGAAACGAGCAACGAACAGAGCCGCGCTATGGACGACCATTGCAACACTTCCAGTGGGAATTGCGATGAAATTGATGCTTCCAGAATTGCCATTTATTATTCGCATGGGTTATGTGTGTATGATTCTGATTTCACTGGCATTGATACTGACATTGACGGATAGTCACCAAAAGCCAGCTGCAGAGGTGACTCCAGAAAACAAGAAGAAATTCCAACAGGCTGGGTTTATTTTTGGGGCATTAGCGGTTGTGACATTCGTTTGTGGGTTGTTGTTTGGAACTGACTGGTTTGGTTTGAGCATGCGTGATTTAGGGTTCCATTCTATTTTCATGCTCACTTTTATGATGGTCTTTCTTTCGATCATTATGTATACCAATGCCAACTCTAAGAAGCAAGATGAGAACGCTTACGAGATAGAACCTGAGTTATTCAAAACGGATAAAACGTTCCTGCTTGGTGCGATGGGTATCGTGGTAATCATTGTAGCGCTATACGCAGTATTCTGGTAGAGAGAGAATAGCATTAGGAATAGAAAAGGCTTATTTAAATAGTGAACCAAAAGGACTTAAAACAAATTTGTTTTAAGTCCTTTTTTGATTTAGGCCCTTTCAATTCATGTCTATTCCCAGTTATTCATGGGAAGTGGTATGCACTTTTTTAGTTTGACTTAGATCACTTGTGATTTTTCTCATACAAGGTTTACCCGATATCAAGAGGGTGGTAAAAAGGTTTGTGCGTTATCGAGATCTGCTCAATTTATTCGTTTTCTCACTCAGATTTAATGAGATCAAATGACACCTTAAATCTTTTGGGGTAGATTATCTTTCTGTCACGGGTTAATTAAATAATTATTAAAATACTAATTGATGTTATGATACAGATCGATATTTAGTGAAATTCCAATCGATTTAACTGAAATTGGGAATGATTTTAATATATTGGACATTCGTAAAATACAAAATTCACCTTGGAAAAATCGCTGCATACAACGGATTTAAACAGCACTTCACATCTCCATTTAGATGGTTCAGTGTCTTTTATGGATAAGGATGAAAACAAGGTATGGAAGCAGTTTCTTGAAGGAGACGACCAGTGTCTCGTTTACATCTACCGGAAGTATGTGGACGTTTTGTTTAGATATGGTCAACAGTTTTCAAAAAGATACGAATTTGTACAAGACTGCATTCAGGAGCTTTTTTATGAATTAATTGACAAACGGAAGTCTCTTTCACCAACGAGATCTGTGAAAGGATACTTGCTGGTATCATTGAAACGAAAAATATTGAGAGGATCTAAAAAGGAGTCCAAACTTGTGTTAGAGGAGGAAGGTTTTATCTTCTCATTTGCCGAACCTGTTATATCCATAAATGCCAATCTAAAGGAAGAGGACTACCAGATTATTTTTGATAAAATCAATGAATTACCCTCCAGCCAGCGAGAAGTGATCTTCTTGTATTTTTATGAAGGAATCGGGTATTCCGACATTGCTGAAATTATGAATATCAAAACAGCCACGGCCAGAACACTCACATACCGTGCCCTGGAAAACCTGGAAAACAACCTGGGGCCATACCTTAGCTCTTTCTACACCATGATGCTGTTTGCACAATAGTTTTCGTTGCAATATTTGCATTGAATAAGTTGTTTTAATGCGTATGTGTCTAGTATAATGCTGTTTATACTAAATAATATGTAAATATTGAATTTAGTAGTCGTTAATTAGTCATACTTTGTCTCTATTAAGTTGTAAGCGCTACAATGCGAAATATGGACAAAGAACACAACATATTTAAACTCCTTAAAAACGAACACTTCGTCAAGTGGGTACAAAATCCCACTGATGACTCCAATCATTTTTGGTCGAAGTGGATTTCTAATCATAAGGATCAAAAGAAAGACGTAGAAATAGCTCGTCGCATAATCCAATCTGGCAGGTTGAAGAGCAACAAGCAATTGGCCGAGAATCAGTATGATTCAATGCTTGACAATATCATGGCTTATGCTGATGAAAGAAAGCAAACGACTGGACCTTATTTAACTAGAACATTTTGGAGATATACAGCTGTAGCTGCTTCCTTGATTTTAATGCTATTGAGTCTGGGGCTACTGATGGATTTTACCAGTGGAACGGATGACAAAATGCTTTCCGAATTCATAACGAAAGAGGCTCCATTCGGAAGTAAAGTTACCACACGTTTACCTGATGGGTCAATGGTGACTTTGAACTCTGGGTCAAGCATTACTTACCCCGAGCATTTCAATGAGGACAGTCGTCCGGTTGAGTTATCTGGAGAGGGGTTCTTCGAAGTAGAGCATAATCCTTCCATGCCATTTATTATAAGTTTTAGAGACCAAACGGTCACCGTGTTAGGGACTTCTTTCAACATCAGAGCCTTCGATCAAGAGAGCTATGCAGAGGTAGCTGTGGCTACAGGTAAAGTGGCCTATGCAGTTAAATCTGGGAGCAAGGTAGTATTAACTGCTAATAATAAAGCCACATTAAAAAAGGGTTCTTCTCAGTTTGAGCAAACTCGGGTGAATGAATTGGCTGATTTTGGCTGGTTAAATCGTGTTCTATATTTCGAATCAAACTCTTTTGAGGAAATCAGATTGGAGCTGGAAAAATGGTATGGAATTGAAGTTCAGATTGACGGAAATACACCTTCAGGTACTTACAGTGGAAAGTTTGAAAATGCCAGTTTAGATGAAGTACTAACTGGTCTGTCCTTTATTTACCGTTTCGATTTCACTATAGACGATACAAATGTTCTTATTACAATAAAGCCAAAACAATAACCTATGAGAAATAGAAAACCATAAATACGAAGAAAGCCCACAACTCTGAGTCATCCGCTAAAATGTATCAGGAGCCATGGGCCAAAGAAGTTTTCGATAAATAATCACTTACCAAAAACAAACTATTAATGGATACAAATGTACGTAAAATACTTATCCAAATGTCTAAACTGTGCATATACGGCATTGTGATGCATCTGTCAATCTTTACTCTGGTATTTGCGACAGATACAAACGCTCAAACAAAGAGCGTTGAAAATATTCAGATCAAAATTGATTTGAATACCCCTGCAACATTGGATAAGTTGTTCAAAGAAATCGAGTTAGACTCAGATTTTGAATTTTCACACATCGAAGAAGAAATTAATACTGTCTCTTATTCAATTACGCTAAAATCCCAGGACTACATTTTAGCTGATCTATTGCGTGAAATATCTTCCAAAACAGATCTTTCATTTAAAAGAGTAAATGATAATATTTTTATTAGGAAGAAAGAGAAAGGGACACAGCCTTTAATCGAAGTGATTGAAGCCAAGGTGATCACGGGACAAGTAACGGATGAAAATGGAGAGCCTCTTCCAGGAGCCACTGTATTTATCAAAGGGTCATCAGAGGGTACAGTAACTGATGTGGATGGACAGTTTAGGCTTGAAGTTGAAGAAGGAAGTATTCTTGTAGTCTCTTTTGTTGGTTTTGAAACTCGCGAAATTGCCATTGATTACAGAGAAACCTACATGATTAATTTACAGTCTGACATTGCGGCTTTAGATGAGATTGTTGTAGTCGGTTATGGAGTGGAGAAAAAGGAAAATTTAACTGGGGCGGTGAACTCAATTCAATCAAGCGAATTTGAAAACAACCTCGCTCCAAATACGAGTCAGATTCTCCAGGGTGTATCTCCAAATTTGAATATAACGCTGGATAATGGAGGAATTGATGAAGAGGCGGATATCAATATTCGAGGCATCGGTTCCATCAATGGTGGTCAACCATTGGTTTTAATCGATGGAGTTGAAGGGAATATCAACCGACTTAATCCAAGAGATATTAAATCAATATCTGTTCTAAAGGACGCTGCATCTTCATCCATATATGGAGCACGAGCCGCTTTTGGGGTTATTTTGATAACCACCAAAGATGCAGAAGCTGGGAAATTATCCATTAACTACACCAACAATTTTGGATTAAGTTCTCCGACAATAGATACCGATAACTTCATAACGGATGGCCTGGAGTGGGCACGGCTCAGTGATAAATTGAGCTTGTTGGAAAATACAAGCACCTATCTTGGTTATTCGGAGGAAGACTATGCCTATTTAGAGGAAAGAAGAAACAACCCTTCATTGCCTTCTGTACTGATCAAAGACGTCAATGGAGCTGAACGCTATGTGCACTATGGTAGCACTGATTGGTGGAATGTTATTTTCAATAATAGCCAAAAATCTATGGAGCACAATCTATCGATGACAGGTGGTTCTGAAAAGATGAATTTTTACCTATCTGGTCGGTATTACACACGAGAAGGGATATATAATATAAATAAAGATGTTTTAGAAGCATTTACCCTCAGAAGCAAGGTGGAGGCTAAGCCCTATGATTGGTTAACTATTGGCAATTCAACGAACGTTTACAGTAAAGGATATTCACAACCCGCAACTAATACCAGGCGAGTAAATGGTTCAGATAACAGTGAAGATTGGAGGAAATACACATACCATGCGGCACCTATGTATTTGCCAAGAAATCCTGATGGTTCCTTTATCATTCAGGGGGCATACACCAATAATAGAGACATTGCAGATGGAACGTTTGCAGACATCATGAATGGCAAAAGCCGAGCCGAAGATACCGATTTTGAAACGTTCAACACCTCCAGAATTGATGTACGCCTTATGGAAGGATTAAATATCAAGGGGAACTACACCTTTAGAAATCGCCTTCAACAAGAGAATGTGAGAATCATAGCAACTCCGTTTACCAATCAACCAAACGGTCAGGGAGTCGCCCTGTATAAACCCAATACGGAGACTTACAAGGAGTTACAACGAACCACACTTTATCAGGCCATAAATGCCTATGCTGATTATACCGTTTCATTTTCGGAAAATCACTCTTTGAATACACTTGTGGGTTTCAACCAGGAGTGGAATTCTTTTAAGAGAAATATCGCGAGTAGAAATGGTAACTTATCTCAAAACCTGAATTCATTTAATTTAGCAACTGGCGATAATGTATTCCTCACTTCAACAGAAGAAGAATGGGCTATTCGTGCAGGGTTTTATCGATTAAAATACAACTTCTCTGATAGGTATTTGATTGAATTTAATGGTCGTTTCGATTGGTCATCAAGATTTCCAACCGATGCTCGATTTGGTTTTTTCCCTTCTGCTTCAGCTGCTTGGCGTGTTAGTGAGGAGACTTTTTGGTCTTCTATTGCGAGCATTGTGAATGAGTTTAAAATAAGAGGTTCCTACGGTTCACTAGGAAATCAGAACATCGGACCATACGATTACATTTCTACACTCTCAATCAATCAATCTAATTACATAGCCAATGGCGGTAGGATAAATTATCTAACGACTCCTTCTCCCGTTTCATCTAACTTCACCTGGGAGACTTCAACAACTACTGATATAGGCTTGGATATGGGTTTTCTGGACGATCGCCTTCAAGCATCGTTTGATTGGTATCAGCGAGACGTAGTTGACATGTTGACACAAGGTAGAGAATTACCCTCTGTGTTCGGAGCTTCTGAACCCGAAGAGAATGCAGCTGATTTGAGAACACGAGGTTTCGAAGCAACTCTTGACTGGAGAGACCGGATCGCAATAGGCTCAAAATCGTTAAACTACCGCATAGGCGTTTACTTAGCAGATAGTCGAACACATATAACCAAATTTGACAATCCTAATGGGGATATTCAGCAATACTATGAAGGTCAGGAACTCGGTGAGATTTGGGGATATACAGTTCAAGGTTTTTTTCAGGATGACAATGAATACCTAACTCATGCAGATCAAACGTTGGTTAATGAACGAATCAGAAACAATTACCTCATTAATCATCCAGTATCTGGTGATATTAAATTTGCTGATTTGGATGGTGATGGTAGAATTACCCCAGGTGACTTAACGTTAGACAACCCTGGAGACTTAAAGAGAATAGGGAATACCACACCAAGGTATAGTTATGGAATCAACCTTGGAGCAGATTACATGGGTTTTGATGTAAGTGTGTTTGCTCAGGGCATTATGCAAAGAGATTGGCTACCTGGCACGGACAATGGGTTCTTTTGGGGGCCTTATACCAGACAATATCAAAACTTTTACCCAAAAAGTATCGAAAGTCTTGCATGGTCAGAGACAAATCGTGACGCTTATTTTCCAAGACTAGCAGTATATGCGGAAAGAGGTGGGCCATATGAAGGGGCTCAATTGGGAGTGAACTCTGATAAATACTTGCAAAATGCCGCTTATTTAAGAGTCAAAAATATTACGGTAGGGTATACGCTTCCTTCGGGCCTAACCAATAATCTTAAAATAGCAAGTCTAAGGGTTTATGCCACCGGAATAAATTTGTTCACTTTCTCACCACTTTATGAGAACAACCCGGATCGAACCATAGATCCGGAGCAACTAGGAAACGGGAATGACTACCCGTTCACAAAGACATACGCAGTTGGTTTAGATATCAAATTTTAAAATGCAGCCAATCATGAAATTGAATATCAAATATTTATTAATACTAAGCCTTGCAGTATTTACTGCATGTGAAGATGATTTCTTAGAAAGATATCCGCTTTCAGAGATTACACCTGAAAACTCATTTTCTACAGAAGCTGATTTGGAATTATATACGAATAGTTTCTATAGTGATCTGCCTGGTCAGGGTGGAATAATTCAGTCTGATTTAAGATCTGACAATATACTCTACAATGGAGTACCATTTGAGCAGACTGGTGAAAGAGTAATTCCCGGAGAAGCAGGGAGTAACGGATGGTCATGGGGTGACTTGAGAAAGATTAATATCTTTTTTGAATATTATGAAAACTGCCCTGATGAAGAAGCTCGATTGACGTATAGTGGAGTAGCTCACTTCTTTAGAGCTTGGTTTTATTTCGACAAACTGAAGAGATTTGGAGCAGTACCATTTTATGATCGAGTGATTGGTACTGGAGATGAGGATTTGTTGTTAAAAGAAAGAGACTCTCGTGAGTTCGTCACAGATCGCATAATAGAAGACCTTGATGCGGCAATTGCGAATCTTGGAACTGCGCAAACTGTGGATAGGGTTTCCAGATGGACGGCTCTGGCATTTAAATCACGAGTTTGTCTTTTTGAAGGGACTTTCAGAAAATACCATGGCCTGGATGGAGGCGATGATCTTTTGACACAGGCTGCAGAAGCAGCTGGTAGGGTCATTAATGAAAGCCCATATAGACTTTACAGTACAGGGAATGCTAATTCGGATTATCGAGATTTATTTGCGTCATCCAATGCACGAGAGCAAGAAGTAATGCTGACAAGACGGTACAATTCAGACTTAAATGTGGTGAATAATGTAAACTACTACTTCACGTCACCTACTCAGCAAGATGTAAGCTTAACAAAATCAATCGTCGATACATACCTCACTTCCGGTGGTGCGCCTTTTACGTCTTTGCCTGGATCCCAAACAATGATGTTTGATCAAGAAACAGCGAATAGGGATCCTCGCCTGGCACAGACAATTCGAACACCCGGTTATACAAGAATCGGAGGTGATGGAACTGAATTACTCCCAGATTTTTCTGTCGGGATTAGTGGATACCAAATAGTGAAGTATTTACTGGATGAAAGTCAGGATGGGTTTGAGGCCAGCTTTCAAGACCTGCCGATTATTAGATATGGTGAGGTACTGCTCAATTATGCAGAGGCGAAAGCAGAAATGGGTACACTTACTCAAGGTGATCTTGACCAGAGTGTAAATGCATTGAGACAACGTGTGGGTATGCCTTTTTTAAATTTGGCGAATGCGAACACAAATGTGGATCCGATCCTTCAGTCCAGGTATAGCAGCGTATCTGGGAGCAATCTGGGCGTGTTACTTGAAATTCGTAGGGAAAGAAGAGTGGAGCTGGTAATGGAAGGCTTCAGGTATGATGACCTGATGCGATGGAAAGCTGGTAATCTCCTGGAAAATCATTTTCAAGGAATGTACTTTCCGGGCTTAGGTACATTTGATCTCGATGGCGATGGAAATGATGACATAGAATTATTTCAAGGATCTCCAACTACAGGATTACAACCGGTGGAGATTGGAGGAGTACTGAATTTCTCTAATGGTAATTCTGGAAACATCGTGCCATTTGCTGATCGCACAAAGTCGTTTGATGAAAGTAGAGACTACCTCTACCCAATTCCATCCGGCGATATCCTATTGAATCCAAATTTGAGCCAAAATCCTAATTGGGAATAAGTTCAATTCATATACTATTTAAAATTCGGTAAAGTGAAGTTTCACACTGTTTTCATCAATTTGATGGTAGTCCTTGTACTGCCATCAAGTTGTAACCAAGCTGATAATCCTCGCGTGTCAGATGAGATTGTTGCGTCATTTTCGATCTCGGATCGGCGATACACAGTCGGTGAGGAGATCCATTTTGAGAATGCCTCAATGGCTAATGGAGAGATTACCTATCTCTGGGATTTTGGAGATGGAACTGTCAGTACAGAGCACAGTCCGGTACATTCCTACGAAAGTATTGGAAAGTATTTAGTAAACCTGTCAATCACTAATCAAAGCACTGAAGATGATCATAGTATACAATTGACAATAAGCTACTCGAATGAAATTGATGAAAGAGAGTCTTTATTAGAGCGACTGGAAAAGAATGAGATCATGATAGTTGCTCATAGGGGGTTTAATACAAACCAACCAGAAAACTCGGTCTTATCTGTTTTAAGAGCAATTGAAAACGGAGTAGAGATGGTTGAGTTGGATGTCAGAACGACCAAAGAGGGAGAGTTGATACTCATGCATGATGCCACGGTTGATCGAACAACTAATGGATCGGGTCGAGTAGAAGACTTAACCTTAGAACAGCTAAAAGCTCTTAAACTGCTCGACGAATCAGGTCGTGAAACAGATCAAGGCATTCCAGCTTTAGAGGATATACTGAATATAACAAGGGGTAAAGTGTATATTGATTTTGACTTGAAAGGAGCCACATTTAACAATGTCTTTCGGCAGGTAGACATGTACGGAATGACAAAGCAAGTCTTATTCTATTTGACCTCCAAAACTGAAATTGTTCAAGCAACAGATCGATCTCAGGATGTGGTAGTAATGCCGATTTTAAGAAGTGAGGAAGATTTGGACCTATTCAAAACAATTGGTGGAATTCAGGTCATGCAGTACAACGGTAATAACGATTCTTATTTGCAAGCCATAGAAAACCAAAGTTGGTATTACTTCAGAAACGCTTATGTGAATGTAGATATCCGTCCCTCATCTGATAATTACAAAGAAGTGGATCGGAGCAGATCGCTTGGTGCCAGGCTCATACAAACTGATTACCCACTGGAAATAATCCAGTATCTAAATAATAATTAATTGTACAATCTCTAAATAAATAACACATATGAAAACGATTAAAAGTAAAGTAATTTGGATAGCTGCAGTAGTCATGCTGTTTGGCTATTCTGCGTGTAATGAAGACGATGATCCTGTAGATATGGGATCAATTCCTGTAGCTGCATTTGAAGTGAGCAGTGAGGAAGTGGAGGAAGGTACTGCGGTAGTATTCACAGATGTATCCTTTGATCAGGACGGTGAGATCACTGCCTGGCTTTGGGACTTTGGTAATGGCGAGACTTCTGAGGAGCAGAATCCATCTAAAACCTTACCGCTTGGCGAGCATACTGTAACCCTTCAGGTAACGGACAATGATGGGAATTCAAGTGAGAATGAGTTTTCAAAAGTGATTACTGTATTGGAGCCATCTACAGCTACTACCGAGCCTACCACCTTGTGGATGTTTGATCTTCCAGCTGTAATTGAGGATTCATCACCAGCCGTGGGAAATGACAATACCATTTACATTGGGTGTAATGGTAAAGAAGGCTTAGCCAATGTCTTCGCAGTTAAAGATGGTTCGGAGGTGTGGAGCTATGAAACAGGAGACATTGTAAGATCTGCGCCAACAATAAGTGATGATGGAAGTACCATTTATTTAGGATCTTATGACAATAACCTCTACGGATTTAATGCTGCATCTGGAGACGTCACTTTGCAATTCGATATGGGAAATAATGCTAAATATAGCGGTCCTGCATTAGGGTCAGATGGTACAATATACATAGGTTGTCAAACAGATGAATTGATAGCCGTTAATAGTGATGGAACTGAAGGATGGCGATACGACACCGGTGGAGATGTAAATTCTACGCCAATTGTGGGAGCAAGTGGAGTAATTTACGTTGGGTCTACGGGAGATGATTTCTTCGCATTTAATCCAGATGGAACAGTCAAATGGCAAAAGACCTATGGCGGATGGACGGCCACTGCTGCAGCCATTGCTGAGGATGGTACCATCTACTTTGCTGGTGAAGGAAATGTCTATGATGAGGCATTTGGAGGTATAGTAGTTGCATACAACGCAGCAGATGGAAGTGAGAAGTGGCATACCAATATGACCAGCAAAGTAAACCAGGGAGGTCCTGCCATTGGTCCTGATGGAACGATTTATGTGGGTGGCCATGACCAGAAATTATTCGCATTGAACCCTGCTGACGGTACGATCAGGTGGGAGTATGGTGTGAATGGAAATATCCTGGCTACACCTGCTGTAGACAATGATGGCAACATCTATGTGACGGATGATTCAGGCTTCTTACATGTGGTCGCACCTGATGGCACCAAAAAGTGGAAGGAAAAACAACTTGGAGTTAAAATCTGGAGTTCACCAACAATCGCTCCTGATGGGACGATATATGTGGCTGCAGATCAGGCGGGAGAAACAGGCAAGCTTTATGCGATTCAAACTAATGCAACAGGCTTGGCAACCAGTGCATGGCCGATGAGAAGCAAAAATGCTTCACACACCGGTAGATTTTAATTCATACTTCTTCATACATCGGTCAATTTTGGTAGGGATGCCTTTTGGGGCATCCTTACCATTTGACTGAATGTTTACTAATCAGAATCAACTCAAATGAAACTTTCCACTCCATTTCTCCTATTAGTAACCATTTTTATCACCCTTTATTTCTCGCTTTTTGGGCAGGAAGACCGGGCTCAAAGGCTCAGCTCCAAACTCAAAAGTACTGATAGAGCGTACGTGTTTGTTATAGCGCATAGGGCAGACTGGAGGAATGCTCCGGAAAATTCACTGGAAGCCATTAGAAGCGCCATAGCAATGGGAGCAGACATGGTGGAAATAGATGTGAGAAAAACAAAAGACAATCAGCTCGTCATCATGCATGATAAAACCATTGATCGAACAACCAATGGGAAAGGTCTCGTAAGCCAATGGACACTGGACTCCTTAAAAACCCTAAACCTCAAAAATGGACAGGGACGAGTTACCCGATTTAAAATACCGACGCTAGAAGAAGCCTTGTTGGAAGCAAAAGGAAGGGTTCTTGTAAACCTCGATAAAAGCTACAACTATTTCGACCAGGTATATGAAGTTTTACGAAAAACGGAAACGATTGATCAGGTGGTGATGAAAGCTAAGAAACCTTATGCGGTGGTAGAAAAAGAGTTCGGTGAATATCTGGATCAGGTGATTTTTATGCCCATTGTGGACTTGGCCGATACGAATGCTACCATGATTATTGAGGAATATATCAAACAGGATGCTGCGATCGCTTTTGAGCTGGTTTTTAGTGATGATAAGTATCTAACACAGGATATTGTAAACACTATCAATGAAGCAGATAAAAGAATTTGGATCAATAGCCTATGGGACGACCTTAATGGTGGTCACAGCGATGATCTCGCTCTAGACGATCTCAAATCATCCTACGGATGGATTGTTGAGAATGGTGCCA
The DNA here is from genome assembly GCA_024305105.1 of Marinoscillum sp. Lineage (GTDB taxonomy): Bacteria > Bacteroidota > Bacteroidia > Cytophagales > Cyclobacteriaceae > Marinoscillum. The sequence goes on along the minus strand of JAMWZA010000007.1, from coordinate 56,863 downwards.
CATTGATCCAGACTGACAGACCAGCGCTATTACTCGATTATTTAGAAAAAAAGCAACTCCATAATCAGCTCAATTAACATTCCATGACTAAACTTTTAAAAGGTATTTCTCGTGATCAATGGGCTGTTTTTCTATCTACAACCTTCGGTTACGGTTTTTTCTATGTGACACGGTTAAGCTTTAACCTGACCAAAAATTCGCTAACTGAGGATAATATTTTCACTACTTCAGAAATTGGATACATCGGTTCTGCACTTTTCTTCGCTTATGCAGTGGGGAAGTTGGTCAACGGCATCATTGCTGATCGAGTGAATGTCCGTTACCTGATGTCTTTAGGATTATTTGTCTCAGCGCTCATCAACATACTACTGGGCTTTTCAGAAGGCTTCTTTGCTTTTGCCGTACTTTGGGGGCTTAATGGGTGGTTTCAGTCCATGGGTGCTCCTTCCAGCGTTGTGAGTATTTCGCGCTGGTTTAGTGGCAAAAATCGAGGGAGTTTTTATGGCATGTGGAGCTCCAGTCACAACATTGGCGAGGCAGTCACCTTCTTAGTCACAGCAGTAGTGGTATCCTATTTTGGTTGGCAATGGGGCTTTAGAGCTGCCGGGATTAGTGCGATGGTTATGGCTGCTTTAATCTTTATTTTTCTCAAACCACATCCAGCTCCGGATAATTCGGATAATGCCAATAAGTCACTTGGGAAAACACAGTTGAGTGTTTTCATGAACCCCAATGTCTGGATCATCGCTATGGCCAGTGCTTCATTTTACATCACCCGATACGGCATTAACTCATGGGGAGTCTTCTTCCTCCAAAATGAAAAAGGGTATAGCTTAATTGAGGCCGGATCTATTATTTCGGTCAATGCCATTTTTGGAATATTAGGCACGTTCTTTTCAGGGATCATTTCAGATACGCTTTTCAAGGGAAGACGCAATATGCCGGTGCTGTTATTCGGCGCAGCTTACGCACTAGCAACTGGCTTATTCGTTTTTGCGCCGGCTAACTGGTATCTGGATATTTTTTCGATGGCTTTATTCGGTTTGGCTCTTGGGGCATTGCTGGTCTATCTGGGAGGTCTGATGGTGGTAGATATTTGCCCGAAAAATGTCTCAGGCACAGCGCTGGGTTTCGTCGGTATTGCTAGTTATCTAGGAGCAGGGATCCAGGACATAATCAGCGGGTTATTTATTGAAGATGGATTAGAAGTGATCGAAAGTGTCAATACGTATGATTTCGAGCAGGTAAAGATCTTTTGGTTCATAGCGGCAGTCGTGGCTATGGTATTGCCGCTATTTGTTTGGAACGTCAAATACAAGGACTGAAATCAGATCAAACTTCATTAACCAGATTTATCCCTATTGAAGAATTTTTAGACAAACCGTATTCAAATCAGCACGAGTACAAATCGAGTTAATATGATCTGGAGGATATGTATAAGCTTCTGATATTTTGTTGGCTCAAGCCAAACGAATTATGGAGGGTTCTTTCCAGAAACAGGCATTACCAAATCAGTAGGTCAGCGCTTCACGTTAAAACTAAAAATAGAATCCCAACACGGTCTGATAGAGTCAATATTGGAGGGAAATGACCAATTTAAATACTTCCACGACCGTACAGATCTACAGGGTTTTGTTGGATACCAGTTAAGGGGTCGATACAAAGTGGCTATTGGCTACCAGTATCGAATTCAGCCAGGTATTGATAATCACCGAAGCATCCAGCAAGTCTCTTGGAGTAATTCACAAGAGCGGATTAAGCTAAATCACCGAATACGTGCAGATCAGACATTTGAAACAGGAGCGTCAGACCAGTGGCGTTTGCGCTACCGATTTCAGTGCCAAAAATCTTTTATAGGGGTTCTGCTTATGTAATGTTATCTGATGAGTTGATCTATGCCTATCAGGGAAATACTTCTTCCTGGGAGAATAGACTGGTCCTTGCATTGGGTATTTATTTGCCAGATCATAGTCGACTGCAGATCGGTCCTGATTACAGGATAGATGCGGATTTTGGCACTGCGTCAAGGACAAGGCTTTGGCTGAAAATGGGTTGGTTTAAGCGCTTTTAGTGACTACCATCATTATTTTATCTGAAACAAAAACTCTTTCAAACCTTCCTCTGCCGAAATGTTTAACTTCTTTTTTAATCGGTTTAGCGTTTTGCGTATTGATACTTTAGCAACATTGGTGAATTCGGCGATTTCCTGGTTGGACAAGCCCATTCTTATTAGAGCCGCCACTTTGCAGTCGTGTAGAGTAATTGCATGGTTAATTTTGATTAACTGCTCAAAAAACCTCGGGTGAACTTTATCAAATTGAATTTTAAATTCTGTCCAGGATTTTTGGAGGTTTAATTGTCTGTTGAGCTCTTGCTCTATCTGTTTGATATCTGTAGCATAAACTTGCTGAGTTATTCGATCCAATCTTTGACACTGAGAGAGAAGCCTCTCCAGCATTTCATCCCGTTGATGTTTAAACATTGCTTTAGAAGCAAGCTCTCTATCATGAGAAGCTAACAATTCCTCTATTTTCTCTTTTTCAAAACGGATCATATCAAACAACATTTCTGTTTGTTCGCGCATCTTTAAGCACGCCTTTATCCTGGCAATAAACTCCCTTTTGATGAGTGGTTTTCGCAAAAAATCAATAGCACCAAACTCCAGTGCTTCTTCGAGGTGATCTATTCCAGTCATGATTCCTGACATCATGATAATCGGGATTGTATTACATTGAGGATTGGCTTTTAATTGTTTTACAGCATCCAAACCTGAGACATCCGGCATGTTCCAGTCCATCACAATCAACTGTGGTCGTTCTTCTTTAGCTATTTCTAAAACTAGTCGACCATCTACTGCTACAAGTGTTTCAAGTGCTAACTCAGATAGATAAGACATGATCTGCTTGCGTATACTTTCTTCATCGTCAACTATTAAAACCTTCATTATTCTGATTTTTATTTGTGAGACTTATTGAGAAGAAAGGTTAATAATTTTTGATCACATTTAGCCGCTGCTTCCTTGAGTTTATCAACCCATTCTCTTCTTATTCTCAATCTTTCAACCGATTGAATGTAGTGCTGCAGTTTGCTCCCTTCATAGGCTTTAACATCAAATAAGCCAGGTAGTTTTCTTTGGATTAGACGGATCTCTTGAGGTGATAATCGAAAATTGGCCGATAATTCCGATGGACTTGTTGGTATCTGTGCCAGAGACAATTCTTTTCTCACTCCTTCAAAGCGAATGCTGAAAACAGATCCTTTACCTTTTTCAGACTTTACATCAATGGTACCTCCGTGAGCTTCCATCGCCATTTTGCAAAAACTTAAACCGATCCCTGTAGCTGAGACATGATTAGCAGTGGACGCGTCTTTCCAAAATTTTTCAAAAATACGGGGAGCTTCATTGAAGTCAATACCTACGCCGTTATCCTTTAAATGCAGCGTGAGACTGTCTTCCGTTTCATCATATTCTGTATATATTGATATACTTTGACCTGCTGAGCTAAATTTAATGGCATTATGTAGAATGTTGTATATAGTTCTAATAATGATATTGCCATCTACATTTACTTCAAAATCTTGTCCAAAATTGACTTCAAAAGTAATGTCTTTAGAATCGGCCAGTGATTTTACATTTGCCAGAGCATTGCTTATAAGCTGATGAATACTATGTTTCGTTTTATTAAGATTAAAACCATCATCCTCGTATCGCTGAACATCAACAAGGTTGTCAATTAAGTTGAGCGCAAACACACTGGTATGCTGAAGCTGCTTTGAAGGAATATGATGGTGGGCAGGCTCGGTTATATTCACCATCGTGCTGAGCACGTTCCTCAAATCATGCGAAATCATTTGTGTCAGGTTATCGCGGTTGGTCTTAAGTTTTAGCAATTCATTTCTTTGGTTTTTAATCGTCTTGACATTTTTCTTGGCTCCCCGGAATAAGAAATAAATGATAAAACAGGCCAAAAGTACCAGCAAGAGACCTTTAATGGCATAGTCTCTAACGAGAGTCTCCTTCTCGATACGCGCATTTAAAATTTCACGTTCAACTTCTTGCTGTTTTAATAATTCTAATCGCTCCTTTTCGGCGGTAGATTTACTTTCTAATCTGGCGATTTTCTCAATACTTTCTGCATTAAATAGCGAATCGGCTTGTGATTTATACTTTTTATAAAAACCCAAAGCTCTTTTATAATCACCTAAACCTTCGTATACTTTGGATAGCTTTTTATTTAATTCTTTTTGATGCCTTTTAATTTTAGTTACATTCGTTAATTGTTCTGAAGCCAATAGTGATTTTATGGCTTTTCGCCAATTACCCTCCGCTATTTCGATATCAGCCAAGCCCAAATAAGCAAGAGAAGAAGCTTCTTTTTCATCTACCAGGTTTCCGTATTCCAAAGAACGTTCGAAGGAGATTCTGGCAGAATCCAACAGTTGTAAATCTTCCAGATACATAGTGCCCTGGGTAAGATAGAACCAGGGAAGCTGATTGGTTAGATTCAGGCTGTGTGCTTTGGTAATGGCCAGTTCAATGTAATATTTGGCTTTCACAAAATCGCCCAATTCAGCGTAAAGCGTATACATCACACTCAAGCTATTGGCATAGTTAGGAGACTTAGGTAAATGAGTTTTATAGTAATCCAGGGATATTAACTTATAAGAAAGTGCTTTCTCGTATTCCCCATGATTGGTATAAAAAATACCAATATTCGAAGCTAACAAATTAGTCATGTAATCATCTTTAGTTTCTTTAGCCAGTTCGTAACCTTTCAAAAAAGTTTCAAGAGCTTTGGCAGGGACACCCCTTCTCCCATAAGTCTGACCCAGCACATCATATCCTGCCAGGTTTTCAGGGTCTACTTCTATGGCCATTTTCGCATATTTCAATGCCGAGTCACCGAGATGAACTTTATTGAAGTAATGTGCAAACAAGCTGTAGGTACGGGAATTTTGAGATGATGAAAATTGCTCATTCATATTCAAAGCCTCTTGCATATAGAGGAGAGCCGAATCATTCCCCTCAGGCTTTAACCAGAGATATTGATAGGCAAGTTTTCTTCTGGTCTCAAGTGAATAATCGTGTATGATTCTATCCTGAGCTTGAGATAACTCATCAAAAAGAGTTTTGGCAACTTTAAAATGTTTGATTGCAGAATCTCCTCTAGAGTGCGAGGAAAAATATTGTCCCAATGCAAAATGACTTCTCGCAAGGCCTTGTGGGTATAGAATTGCTTCGCTCACCTCTCTTACTTGAATCAAAGTAGGCAACCAACTACTGTCTTTTGTTGATCGCCGAAATCCATCGAGCTGATCATTTACCCATACGGTATCTCGTTCTTGCTTTTCGTTGTAACGTACCCATGAGCGGGCAGTCTTGCCTTTGAGTGAGTGACCAATCAAATTTACTGTTAAAACAGCGATCAAAGCCAGTTTATGCAAGTCCATTTAGTTACAGTTATGTGGGGTTGGTAGGAAACTAGGGCATCAACACACACAATATAATCAAATGCTATTGAATTAGAACATTGGCTTGTCTACGTTTTGTCACCCTTCTATAGGATAGTATTTTGATTTTAATGATCAAGTTTGACTTCATCAAAATTATTTCGGAATTGTAGATTTAGTAGGTCTTATTCCGAAACTTAAAAATCAATTATTAAACAATTAATACTATGAAAAACTATTTTAAATCTTTCAGGGTGATAGTCGTAACATTAACATTTCTGGGTTTCAATTATGTAAATGCACAGGTGTCTGATGATTTGGCCACAACCAGTGATTCGTACAGCATTAATGTGGATCAGTCTTCAAATAGTGCCCAGCTGCTTCTCTTTACCCAGTACAACCAGCACTGGAAAATACATAACAGTAATTCATCCTTGATTTTCAAGTTCAACGATGCCAACCTGAATCCGAGTATTACCATGCGTACTGATGGGACTATGTTATTTAGCTCAACTACCAGGCAGATGATTAATTTGTATAACACAGAATATGGTATAGGTGTCCAGTCCAATACTCAATATTTTCGAACCAATCAAAATTTCGCGTGGTATAGAGGAGGAATCCATAGTCACAGTGAATTGAACAATGGTGGTGGCACAACTTTAATGACACTTGAAGATAATGGAGATCTAACTGTTAGTGGAAATTTGGGCCTTGGTGTAAATGATCCGACTGAGAAATTACAGGTTAATGGAGGTAGTCTTTATTTCAACGGCGAAAGTCAAGGAATCATTATAGATGCCGCAGGTTATAAGCGAATAGGCATTATGAAATACTGGGGAAGAGAAGCTGGTATTTGGAGAGTTGCTAATCAGGATTTTGAATTCGGAAGAGTGGGCTCGACAAATGACATTAAAAATGGCTCTGGGGCAACAGTTGACATGGCAATTGAGGGTAATGGAGACGTTTTTATTAATTCACGCTTATTGGTTGGTGATCAAACTCCTATTGCAAATACTATTGCTCACTTTGACGGAAGAGTATATATCTCTGAAGAAGGAGGTACTGAAGAAGGTTTTAGTACAGCTTCTGGTTTTAAATACGATGATTACCTGCTTTGGGTGGAAGAAGGAATAGTTAGTCTTGACTTAGCACTGACCGAACTTAATGATTGGCCAGATTATGTATTTGAAGCAGATTATGAACTAGCTAGCTTAGAGGAAGTAGAAAACCACATCAAAACCAATGGGCACATGCATACCATGCCTTCTGCAGATGAGGTTCAATCTCAAGGTTTGTCCGTAAAGGATATCACACAACGAACAGTTCGAACAGTGGAGGAAATGACCCTTCATTTAATCGCTCAAGAAAAGCAGATAAAATCGCAAAACGACCTGATCGATGATCTTATGAAAAGACTCGAAAAAATTGAAAATGCTAGATATTAATTCTAAAATTTGAGAATATGAAAATTTTAAAAATAGTATGTGGTTTTGGCATATTGTGGCTCTTGTCCATGACGCTCATGGGTCAAACCACAATTTCTATAGAAAGGCCATTATCGACAGCAAAAGCATCATCTTCAAAGCATAAAAATGAACATGGCATAGTACTGGGAAATGTAGCAGGGAAGCAGTTTACTATAACTTTAAAGGCGGAAACTGAGGATAATATACAATTTGGATGGCTTTATTTCTGCATATTTTCACCAATTAATTTCAGAACACATAACAGTAAACTAGTGATGTATGAAACCCAAGCTACTCACAATTCGCCAAGTAATTCAGAGGGTTATATACATGATTATCAATTTAATGCTTCTTATTCAAATGGTAATCCATATTATTTTTACAGAGGTTTTATTGCAGGTGATCAAATCTGTAGATCAAATGCTATAAAACCAGATCAAAGAAAATTCTTTAAGAATCAAGCATTTACTACCAGATGGAACATACCATGGGTTAAATGGCTTGATAACACAGTAGACGTAAAAATTACACTTACGTTTACCGGGGATTTAGAATTGACTGATTTTGAAAAGATAGTTATACCTGGAGTTGGAACACTTTACTGGGATGATTTCATCGACAAAACTGCATACAACCAAGATCACGGTTGCGATGGTGCTTCTGATCAGCTTTGTGACAGAATTGCGAATGTGAGAGAGCCAAATGTCAATGGTACAACAGATGTAATTGTTCAAGCACACAGGGGCGTTTGGGGAAAACCAGGGACAAATCAGGAAAACACTCTAGGTGCAATGCAGGCGGCAGTTGCTGATGGATACTACTTATTAGAAAGCGATATAATGCCTGTTAATGTCCATGATGGAGGTGCTTATGTCGATGCAGGGTCTGGCTTACCTAGTGATTTAGCATGTTTTCATGATTTTATACTAACCAGGTATACATCGGAGACAAATAATGCGAATCGTGTATATAATCGAAGCAGAACTCAGTTGAAAGCATTGTCTTTAAAAGAGCCTAGAAGTGAGACAAATGGGTCAGAAAAAATATTGATGTTTGACGAATTGGTTGATTATGCTGTTAGCACGAATAGTATAGTTTGTGTGGATATGAAGAACCTTGAATCAAAAGGAGCAGACCCAAACTGTACAGAGTTGTGTGACTGGCAGGATCAATCCAGAAAAAATGAGTCTTTATATCATAATCTCAAGTATGCATTAAATAATACAACGGAAGCCAGGCTCAAGCATATTGCTGTAAAAACGTACGCTGCCTATGATGATCTAAAAACAAATCTTACTACAGGATCCAATGCAGTTAGTGAATCACGTTTTAACAAAGTTCTGTGGGCACCCATGCTGGCGCCTGCACCTCAATGGCGGATCAATCCTGCAGACTCTGACTCAGATTTTGACCCTGATAAAATTAAGGCTCATCTAAATGGTTGGTTTGTTCATAATGAGTCCGTACTATACTATGAGACTAACTTTTTCAATGATTTTGACGATAAATCTTCAGTCATGTTGGACAATAGCTATTGTAAGATTTCTTCTTCGGGTCAGCAATGTTATAATATCATGGAATACATCTATGAGATGTCAGGTAGGCGTGCGGGCATTTTCTCTGAAGAACCTGTTGGAGGGAAAGGTACTGTGAATAGATGGGGAAAATGGAAAATCAAAAATCCTGTTAGCGACAGACGAGGGGATCATTTGTGGTTACTAAGTCAACCTTATTTCAAATATGCGGTGATCACAACTGATCGGCCCGATTTGTGGGATCAATTAAATGGAAACTAAGATGGGAAAATATAAAAAAATAACAAGGGTAACGTTTGGTTTAATTTGTGCTCTATATGGATTCTTAGGGGTAGCCCAAACAAACGTTACGAATGCATTAGGTCTTGCCACTAGTGATGAATTGACTGGGTTCTCAACAGCAGATGCATTTTACAATTTTGCTACTCAGCGGTCAGATTTAAGTTCAGCTAATGCTGATTGTTTTATATTGACAACCAGTTTGCAAGCAACTGATTTTAGTGGAGCATATGATTTTGAAAACAAACATGTGGTTTTCGCTTTCGAGTTACAAAACAATACAATCTTGCAGATTGGCGTAGAGGATAGAGTCCATTGGTACATTCGGCGAAAAGCATCACTATCATCAGCTACAAGCGTAGAGTGGTTGGATTATGAAATCTATGATGATTTAGGTGTCAATGGGACATTTACCTTCATGATTGGTCATGATTTCACAGCGTTAGCGGTAGATGATACTGGGACAGAGTTTAAACTAGCACCAATCTTTTTTGGAATGGACTCTAACCTTGGAACCCTTTCAAGTCATCTTGGAGAATTTACAGGTGAAACAAGTCTAAACTATACTAGACAATTTTTTACCCTGAAAGTGGCAGATCTTTGGAAAATGAATGGAGATGCAAAAATATCAACATTGATACAAGCATTGAATAATTCGCAGAATGAAATTAATAATGCCCGATTCGCCGAGGACATTGAAGAGCGAGGAGTTAATGAATCGGTGGACTTGGCTTCTGGTTTTACAGTTTACCCCAATCCTAGTAAGCAGGTATTTTACCTGGACTTGACATTAAAGGAAGCTGGTAAATTGCGCTATGAGGTTTTTGATCTTTCTGGGAAATCCATGTTTGGCAAAGCATTAACATTACCTAAAGGAAACAGTAGTATTGAGATCAACACGCAAGGTGAATTGATGTCAGGTACTTATCTGATCGAACTGGTATCCCCCAGAATGAAGGAGACCAGAAGGGTGATAGTGGAGTAGTAATTACCAGTAACTGGGAGCAACTTAACGTTGCTCCCAATTAATGATTTTATTAATTGAAAGAGGTATGAACAACATGAGAATAGCACTTACCATTGCCTTATTTACAGTGATTTTTATGGCAAAGGCTCAGCAGAATCAACAAACTGTTATCCAGAAAATCATAAAGCCAGTGACATCAATAGGCTTTGCGGGCAGTCGTAATTATGGTTTCGAATTGGGTTTGAAAAGATTTAAGAATTTACATGGAACACCAACAGCTAATGATCGGGTTGAGGTCAAAATGTTTACAAGTTGGGCCACTAATATAACTGATTCGCTTACACCACATTCTTCTAATAATCCAAATACTTATGAATACCAAGAAGGGATGCTCTATGGAGCCAAAGGAAACATGATTAATGCAGATGATGCATATAAGACTTTGGAAGATCATTGGAATTATCGATTTAGGTCATGTAGTATTGAAGGAATGTTGTATGGATGTTGGAGATGGGGTCTAGCGTCTGATATAAAGTCAGTTAATTTTAAAAATTTAATGTATAGTTACATACATAACACAGACAGCTCGTGGAATTTATTAGCTCTTTCCTTGGATGTGAAAATAGTGATCACCACTTATGGAAACGTTACACTAGACCATATAGATCGTGTAAAGCTTCCGGGAGTTACTGTTTCCCATAGTGAAATCGTCAGTACGGGTAATAAGAGTAGCTTTTATAACAGCAGTTATTGGTCGGCTAAGGATAGAGAGATAATTTATGGGGAGGTACGTGAGTCTGGTAAGCCTTTGGACCCAACTAGTTATACAGGTATTACCTTGCCTTCTTTTCCCTCCGTGCCAATTCCTCATAGTGTGCCAGACCCAAATCATAATTGGAATTGGAGATATTATAATTTCTATCTATTTGAAGCGAAATATAGTAATGGACAACCAAATGTTCATATCTATGTCAATTCAAATTCCTGGCCCAATTCCTCCAACGCAGAAAACATTGCTGAGAAATATGCCAAAGCACTGGGTAGAGTACCCGAGTTGTTGCGTGACGAACAGTCTGACGGTAAAAAGTTTGAAGTAGCAATAATGAATAACTTTAACAATAATTGGTCTGTGAAGCCAGTGGCCGTCCCACAAACTTCTGGTAAAGTATTTCAAATCCTAGTTGATGATGCCTGGACAACAGATGCTCGGGGAGCATTTGGGAAATTAACAGAAGAGGTTTTCATGCATGAGCTGAGTCACATTTTGCATGAGCGATACAATATTAGCTATGATGCAGGTTGGACTAATGCAGTAAGTAACGATACCTATTGGCTGTCAGACTATGGGTTTAACGCCAATGGAACTCCCAATCCTGAAGATCATTCTGAGACCTTTCCAGTTTGGTTGATGTATAAATACAAAAGAGATCGAATGTTTGATCCTGCTTTAATTGGTGAGGGGTTAGCCAATCGTTTTCAATTCTATGAGAATCAGTTTTTGTGTTCGCGTATAAGACCATGGTCACTGATTCCAAGAGGGAATGGGCCTGGTTGTGGTGAATTAAGAATCGCTGATGAATCAATAACTGGTCCTTCTATGAATAAAGAGGAAGATCAACTGCGTGAATTTGTGGTTTATCCGAACCCTAGTCAGGGGGGGGTTAAAATCGATCTGACCTTTGAGGAAGCTAGTGAAGGAAGCTATGAGGTATTTGATCTATCAGGCAAACTGTTGTTTGGTAAGGTGCTAACACTTCCTAAGGGAAATAGCACTATTGAGATCAATAAAGATGGCCGGTTAGGGCCGGGTGTTTACTTGATTGAGTTGGTTGCTCCCGGGATGAAGGAAACTAGTAGGGTGATAGTGGAGTAAAATTAATTATTGAATGGGAGAAACTTATTTATTGTTCTCATTCCTTTATTGTACTAATAAAAGGAAAGCAACGAGTGGGTGATTGATGAATACCATCAATTAAGCTTAGGTATTTGAGTCATAGAACTGGTTGAGCCTGATGTGAGAGAGTGTCTAAACGTGATTTGAAAATATACAATCACCGAATACTGATTGTTTTAGTAATTCTTAAAATTCAAAACCATGAAAAATAACGTATTTTGTTTCTGCATTTATGTGCTTTTTGCAGCAGTTGAACTTAACGCTCAAAGCATTCATCATTGGGGGCCAGGTGGTGATGGCCGGTTGCTTACCTTTTACAATGGAACTGGTAATGATGATGCAATGGTACATATTGGGCATCAGGAAGACTTGAGTTCTTTGGGAAGTTTGCCTTCTCATAATCTTTATGTGGAGGACGGAATCTCTACTGAAGCAATATTTGTGAAAAACCCGGCAGACTGGGCGGATTTTGTTTTTGAAGACACCTACTTTTTAATGAGTCTCGATGATGTAGAAGAGCACATTCAAAAAGAAAAGCATCTGCCAAATGTGCCTTCTGAGAAGGAACTGATCAAGCAGGGTTATTATGACCAACACGAGATAAATAAAATGTTACTTCAAAAGATCGAAGAACTAACGCTCTATCTCATCGAGCAGCAAAAAGAGATTGAATCTTTGAAAGCGAAAAGCGGACAAGATGAATAAGGAATGTAAAATCATTCTTAGCGTGGTTTTCTGCTACTTCATTTGTTTAACAGGGTATAGCCAGTCGGACAGTGATTATGCAGATTATGCGTGTCTTCCTCCACTAAGTGGTGGAGACTTTTATCAAGGACCAAGCAATTCTGTTTGTAAGATCTACTGGTCTGATAATAATGGAAACTATGATGCTACAGGAGTACTGGTGAATAATACCAGCCAGAATGGACGGTATTTAGTCTTGACTGCCGCTCATAATTTACCTGAAAATGGAAATGGCAACCCACAGACTGAAAGCGTCATCAATGCGGCTTTGAGTAACTATTTGTTTGAATTTTTTTATGAACGCAATTCATGTAATCAGAATATTGCAGCACCTTCTGGCATGACATTAGCGGGGGCTAAAGTACTGGGAGTATATTCTGAAGGATCAAGATTTAATCTGTCAGGTCAGGATTATCAGCTTAACTCGGACATAGCCCTACTGGAGTTATCAGAGAAGCCTGATCTTACATTCAATGAGAAAGCGCGTAAGCTTTATTTTGCTGGATGGAACGCAGAGAGTAATGGTGGGTTACCTACCAATGTAGAAACTACAGATCAGGTGCTTTTAGATGCCGGATTGATGATTTCTCATACAGGCGGGTATCCTAAGAAAATCACAATTCCAAAAAGAGCTAAACGACGTAAAATCGATTGGGCTTGGGATCAAGAGCAAACAACCTATTTTGCTGAGATTGACCCGACTGCACAAACAGCTGATAAAAAACACTGGATTCAAAATGACAACAATGATTTTCATAATTACTTGGGATACTCAGGAATACCCGTCCAAGGAAGCTCAGGAGCTCCATTGTATAACCAGGAGGGTCTAATTTATGCAATTAAACAGGCAACTATTCCAATAGCATCCGTCAACCATACGGTTAGTTCTTCTTTAAGCGGTATTTGGTCTGGTAGCTACAATGGATATAGCCCAATAAAGAATTTCCTAGACCCTACAGGCACAGGAATTACAGAATTAGAGGGTTGTTATCCATGCCAGATTGGAACTACAGGAGTGAGCGCAGAAGATCAGAATAGATATCGACGAAACCAGGTCATCGATAGTGAAATACCTGCCAATTCTTCTTCACATTCCTATGTAGCTCAGGATCAGATCGAGTTGAAGTCCATAGTTCGAGAAGGGAATAAAATGGGTCTTCATGCCAAGCAAGTCTTACTAACTCATGGAGCAGAGATAAAAGCTGGAGCCGAAGTAGAGATAACGAGTGGAGGAATGAACGGACTCAGCTGTGCTACTGGATGCTACGGTATAGAGAGTGCTGGTTATGAGATTATTGACGGGAATGTTTACGCAGATGTAACCAATGCAGATCATGCAGAAGTGGACTATGAGTGGGGTGCATCTGGATCAGGATCAGGTCAGATGGTGATAAAAGGAGAGCCTGTTTTTTTATTCAACATAGCTGAGTCTGGGATTACCTCACCGGGATACTATGACTTTGATGTTACCTATACCAATGATTGTGATGAGTTAGTAGCTTCCTACGAATTTATACAAATAACTCAGAGTGATATCAACGCTTCAGAAACGGCATACGATGACTATGCAGCCAGTCTTCTTTCGGTATCAGCTTCCACTTACCTATCTGATAAAGAATCGATTGCTAATGACTATCTGCCTTCGACAAGGTATAATCCATTGAGCTTATCTAACATTCCTGAAGACGTTTCTTTTCAGGTAGCTGTGGAAGAGAATATTCCTTATGCTATAGCTCATGGCTCACCCTGGTCTTTCCAGTCTAGTGCTTCCTACCGAGCAGAGCCGGCGATTATGACCATGGAGTTTGAAGTAGAAGAAGGATTAGACCTTACACTGGGGGGAGCGCTTCCACAGAACCAAGGCAAAGGCCCTGTTCAGGAAGGAACCTTGTACATGGATGTGTACTACCCAAAACCAGGTACCGGACTCTTTGATGATAAACAATCTTTGCCATTGGTTATATACATGTTTGGAGGTGGTTTTTTGAAGCAGGCTTATCCAGAACTGGACGAAGAAACCTGTCGCTGGTTGGCTGGTAAAGGATATGTAGTTGCAGCGATAGAGTACCGGTTGGGTATGGATCCATTTGAAGCTGAGTTGGCTAAAAGAGCGCCACTTCGTGCGTGGCAGGACCTGGAGGCAGCCGTTAAATATTGGCGAAACAGAAACTACGAGGGAGGTAAATGGAAGGTAGATCCGAACAAGATATACGGCCTTGGATGGAGTGCGGGCGCTATCACTGTATTACAGAATATTTACTTAACCAGATCCAAATACAATACAGAGCGAGGGAGTACCGGTTATTTAAATGCCACCACGCGTAATTATCAGTTGACAGCAGAGTGTCATGATTTTAACCAGGATGGAAACTGTGACATTGAAAGCACCGTAAGAACTTATGATTTGGAGGCATATGCTACTGTACCATGTATAGCTATCGGCGGAAACCCGTGTAACTTGTCACAGTCTGAATTGAATCTTGTGGCTGCCACCGACGGCCGGCTGAACAAAGGAGCCTCATTTGCAGGAGGTATGGGTAAAAAAGAGTGGATGAGTGGGGCTGATCGCCCAACGACAGACGTTCACCATATCAATGATAAAATTGTTCCGATAGATACGCGACCGCCATTCACTTACTTCACCTCTTTTGTGAACAGTATATTGAACTACTTAGGCATATCCAATGAATCAATACTTGCAAATATCGACGGTGGTGGCACGCTGGAATCTTATGCGAATAGTAACGGTGTGTTTGGTTACTCATTTCTGGAGCTAGATGATACACATGCAGCAGGCGGGGAGGGGATGCTATCCGTATATCACTTGCCTCAGCTTAAATATGGAACCACCAAGAGCAAGTCTAAAGACAATCCCGAGCTGGAGGAAAAGGTGATGTTCTATGTAGATGCATTTTTCCTTAAGGATCATGGAGGATCGAGTCGTTTGGCTGATGTAGAAGTAGACAGGGATACGCTCGCCTCAGACCTACCGACGCTCATATATCCCAATCCAACTAATGGTAGAGACACTAAAATGAGAATCAGTACTGATAGATCGGGGGAATTAGACATAGAAGTCATAGACCTTCAGGGGAAGATTGTGAGAAGACAGAAAGTAGAGGTTGCTGAAGGTCTGTCAGAAATCACTCTTGAAATAAAAGGTCTGCCTAAAGGACTTTATACGGTTAAAGTCAGTGGGGCGGGCCTTAACCAGAATCAGAAACTATTGGTGTCTGATAACTAAAATTCAACAACACATTACTAACACGATGACGAAGAAAACCTTTATTACATTAAGCATATTAGTATTTGCTATTATTAATATTCAGGCTCAAAAAATGAAACTGGGTTATGTGCAGACAGAGACACTTATTAATCGACTTCCTGATTACCAAAATGCCCAGTCTGTTTTAAGTTCCTATCAAAGTGAACTTTCCGCAACCTTAGATACAAAATACACTGAATATCGACAGAAACTTGAGGGATTTGAGCAAGCTAAGGATACGCTCAATGAGGTTGTTTTGAAGGATATAGAATCTCAACTGCAACATCTACAAAGTTCGGCTAAGGAATTCGAAAAAAATGCCAATGACTCTTACAAGAAAAAAGAACGTGAACTGTTTGAGCCTATCGAAACGAAGATTACAACAGCCATTGAACAAGTGGCAAACGAACAGGGGTATACACACATCTTGCCTAAATCTACCTTCATTTTTGTGAAGGGAAATAGTGATGATATAACGGCATTAGTAGCTGAAAAACTGGGCGTAGAGCTTGGAAAAACAGTGCCACCGCAAGGTAATCAAGGGCAGTAGTTACGGCGTAATTATCAAGCAACTGAGAAAAGATTTTTCAAAAGAAACCGATCCGTGAAAAAATAAGCTGGTCGGGCACTTCATTCCACATCGGATTGCAGCCCCGGCTTAGGGGCGCCCCTAAGCCGGGCACCCCTAAAGGATTGTTTGGTAGTCACCCCACTAGTTGGCCACTATGCTGCTG
Source organism: Marinoscillum sp. (assembly GCA_024305105.1). GTDB lineage: Bacteria > Bacteroidota > Bacteroidia > Cytophagales > Cyclobacteriaceae > Marinoscillum. Next base: position 40,525 of record JAMWZA010000007.1, on the reverse strand, counting down.
TGGTGGTTTCATACTCAGTGTAAAATCTGTTCTTATTTCGTTTAAACGTTGTTTTTTGATTTAATACATAGTCGAATGACTTTCGCCTTTTTTGATATGACCAAACCAATGTTTACTGCTCTGGACCAGTCATGTCATTGATTAAAATCGGCTTACCAAATCCGAGCTCTTCCATTCGGTCCAGCTGCGTTTTTGCATCACCGACGATCAGCCAGATCATTTTATCTTCATTGAGGTATTTGGAAGCCAGTTCCTTCATCTGGTCAACAGTCATGTTACCAACTGTTTCTTCGCGCGCTTTCACATAGTCAGGTTCCCATCCATACCTGCTCAAGTCTTGAAGCATTCCCAGTTTGGCACGTGATGTTTCAAAAGCTCTGGCGTTACTCTTGATCATCGAACTTTTGGTTGTTGCCAGATCGTCTTCGTTGTAATCAGAACCATAATCTGCCAAGATCTTCTTGATTAGCAGCGTAGACTCTAGCGTGACGTTGGTTCTTACTCCTGATCTTATGCTAAATGAACCTGGTTCGTCGGTTCCTCGGAAGCCTGATCCCACGCCATAGGTATACCCTTTACCTTCTCTTAGCTCCTGAGTCAGTTGGGAGGCAAAGCCACCGCCACCGAGTCTATAGTTTAGAATGGTTGCAGGATAGTAGTCTGGATCATCTTCAGCCAATGCAAGGTATCCAATGTTTAACACCGACTGCTTGGCATCCGGAATATCATAGAAGTAGACTTGAGATTGCTCTACAGGATTTGGTTTGTCGAGAATTGGCAATTCTACATTTTTGGACTGCCAGTTGCTATTTAACTTATTCAAACTTTTCGTTACCGTATTTTGGTCAACCGCCCCAACAACGTGAAAAGCGCTAACATTGGGACTGATATACAAACGATAATAGCTTTTCAGGGCATCCATGGTAATGCGATCTACTGATTCAATAGTTCCCAATGAGTTCATCGAACGGATGTCATCTTTCCCGTAAAGCAGTATGTTGAAATTGTTCTGTGCCACGGCGTTAGGATTGGCCTCTTGCTGACGAATCTGGCTTTTTACACTTTGCTTTAACAGTTCCAGTTCTTCTTCATCCCATCGTGGTTGTAGCAACATTTCTGAAACCAAATCCATGGTTTTATCATAGTTTCTCGCAAGCGTATTTCCAGTAATGGATAGGTTATCGCCTGACGCATTAACACGAATAGTTGCCCCAAGGTTATCAATCGCACTTTCTAACTCCTCGGTTGTTTTTAGAGCTGTTCCTTTCGAGAGCATCTGGGCAGTTAAGTTAGCCACGCCCGGCAAGTCCATGGTTTCCAGTAGTTGTCCACCATCTATGATGAGATTGAAATCAACAAGTGGTACTTCATCGCTGTAAATGCCATAAAGCTCCAATCCATTTTCCAGTTGTGATTTCCAAACCTCAGGGACACTAATCTCGGGCGCAATCCCGTATGCAGGTTCGGTAGACCGATCAAATGTAGAAGGAGTTTTTTCATAATCCGCTTGTACTGAAGCATCAAAAGCTTCTTCAGCTCCAGGGACTATTTCTTCTTCCACTACCTCAGCTTGAGATGAACCGGTCAAAGCAAGATTGAGACTACCCTGTGGCACGAAACTGGTAGCCACGTAGGGCTTATCTTTTACGTATTGATAGTATACCCGCGATACGTCTTCAGTGGTCACGGCCAGGATGTTTTGAATATCTTCCTCTATGAAGCCAGGGTCACCAGCAAAAATATTGTACTGTGCCAGTTGGAACCCTTTGCCAAGAACACTGGACAGTCCATTGTAAAAGCGCGTTTCCTGACCTGCTTTGATTCTACCAAGCTCCTCTTCAGAAATACCATTCTTCTCAAAGCGCTCAAGACCTTCATTAAACCCACTCAGTACCGAATCCAATGAAGTGTCTGGAAATGCCTGAACCTGCAGCTGTAGTTGTCCGGCCAGTTCTGAGCTCCACTGGTACATGCGCACATTACTGGTCACCTGTTTTTCTTCGATCAATACTTTGTTCAGTGGCGCAGCTTTACCATCAGCTAAGTAAGTGGCCAGAACGGTGAGCGGATAGGAGTCAGGGTGGTATTGCTCCACTGTAGGCCACGTAAGAGTGAGCTGTGGCAATCGGGCAAAATTGTCTTCGTGGTATTTCTTTACCGTTTCACTTAGGAAACCCGGGCGCTTGGTCAGCGGGTTGACTTCTGGTCCCTTAGGGATTTCATCAAAGTATTTACGAACCCACTCTTTGGCTTGAGATGGGTCAAAGTCTCCGGCTATAGTCAGGGTGACATTATTAGGAGTGTACCATTGGTTGAAAAAGTTTTTTACATCTTGTAAGGTGGCGTTTTGAAGGTCTTCTAATGACCCGATGACCTGCCAGTTATAGGGGTGATCTTCCGGGTACAGGTTCTTGTCGATCACATAGCTTGTATGTCCGTATGGACGATTATCCACGCCCTGGCGTTTTTCATTTTTGACCACTTGCTTTTCCTTGGCCAGGACAGGTTCCGTGACGGTATTGATGAACCAGCCCAGCTTGTCTGCTTCTGCCCAGATCATTTTTTCCAACGCATCATTAGGTACCGTTTGGAAGTAATTGGTGCGATCTCTGGAAGTGGAGCCATTCGCACCAGATCCACCAATCCGCGCACTCATTTGATCCAACCCTCCTTTGCCTAAATTCTCGGACTCCAGGAATAATAAGTGTTCAAATAAGTGAGCAAAGCCCGTTCGGCCTGGAAGCTCTCTGGCTGACCCTACGTGGGCGGTTAGCGCCACCGCTACTACCGGGTCTGATCGATCTATATGGAGTACTACCTCCAGTCCATTGTCTAATGTGAATTTTTCGAATGGAACGCTAAAGTCTGTTGTAACTTCTTTTTGAGGTGTTTGCTGACAGCCAACAAGCAATAAGCCAACTGCAATTAATGGGGTAATTAGGTTTTTCATAAAGCAATATTAATCAAGTAATTATCGGAAAGGGATGTAAATGTGACCATCGGGTAATTGGTAATTAGATTGGTTAATTTTATACTTATAGCTGCTCGCCTTTTCAGGAGTCTTGGTGATATAAGTCATTTAAATGGATGACCCTATTGTTTCGGCAGGTTCGTTAAAAAGCGAACTTTGCGAAATGAAAAAGGCTACAACACCTAAAAGTGCTGTTAAACATATTCAATCAGGGGATCATGTTTATATCCATACAGCAGGAGCAACTCCAAACACACTCGTTAAAGCAATGACAGAACGAGCTGACGAACTAGTAGGTGTGGAGCTATACCACATGCATACCGAAGGACCGGCACCTTATACAAAACCCGAATACAGAAAAGCTTTTCATGTCAATTCATTCTTTCTTGGGGCAAACTGTCGTTCGGCTACAGCAGACGGATATGCAGACTTTATCCCAAGTTTTCTCAGTGAGATTCCGATCATGTTTCGCAATGGAGTTGTGCCAATCGATGTGGCACTTATTCAGGTTTCACCACCAGATAGTCATGGATTTTGCTCATTGGGGATTTCTGTGGATGCATCCAAAGCGGCGGTTGATGTAGCCAAACTAGTTGTTGCTCAAATAAACCCCAGGATGCCTCGAACTCACGGAGATGGTATGATCCACATCAGTCGATTTGCCGATTACATTGAGGTGAATGAGGAGTTGCCAGAATTACAATCTCATCCTCTGACTAAGGAAGAGAAACAAATTGGCGAACACATAGCTGAATTAATTGAAGACCGGTCTACTCTTCAGCTGGGAATAGGCGCTATTCCGGATGCCGTCTTGAGTTGCCTTTGTAATCACAAAGACTTGGGCATTCATACAGAGATGCTTTCTGATGGCGTGGTGCCTCTGGTGGAGCAGGGTGTGGTTACCAATAAGTTTAAAACCAGACATAAAGACGTCATTGTGTCTGGGTTTTTGTTGGGAACAAGAAAGCTCTATGACTTTGTGGATGATAATCCGTTGGTTCGCATCCTGGATATTCAGTATGTAAATGACACTGCGGTGATTCGTAAGATGCCTAAAATGATCAGTATCAATAGTGCAATAGAGGTAGATATCACTGGTCAGGTGAGTGCCGATTCTATTGGCACTCGGATATACTCTGGAGTAGGAGGTCAGATGGATTTTATCCGTGGGGCATCACTCTCTCCTGGAGGAAAACCAATTATTGCGTTGACTTCCGTTACCAAAAGAGGCGATTCAAAGATTTCGTCGATGTTGAAACCAGGTGCTGGCGTGGTAACCACACGAGCCCATGTACACTATATAGTAACAGAATATGGAGCAGTAGATCTATATGGTAAAAACCTTCGTGAGCGCGCTCATGCCTTAATCAATATTGCTCACCCAGATCATCGTGAGCTGTTGAGCAAAGAAGCATTTGAGCGGTTTAAGCAGTTTTGACACGGTTGGGATTCAGGTTACATGGGGGTAATTCGAATCTCATTTGCAGCTGGATGAGTTATGGTTGTGGCTGATGGCATACCATTTTTCTAAAAACGATTAGCATCATTCACTTCGATCCAGTAGCCATCAGGATCCTGAACATACACCTGGTTAATGCCGTCTGGTCTTGAATTGGAGGTATTCGATTCTCCTTGCCAACTTTCGAATGGTACTTGTTTGCTTTCAAGCATTTTGATGAATTCTGGCAAGTCGTTAATGGCTGTGGCCAGATGTAAGTCTTTCTTTGTTAGAATGCCTTCTTTACTCGTTTGGATGAGATGTAATTCTATTCCATCCTCAAATTGAAACCATCGAATGTTAGACTTTTTGGTTTGATTAGTGATTTCGTTTAGCCCCAGAATCTTTGAGTAAAACAGCGCACTTTTATCGAGATCGGTAACAACAATTGCCAGGTGATCTATTTTCGCTTTGGGCTGATAGACTTGAGCGCCAACCTCATAACAGCTGACAATCAAAAATAGGACAAGGAACTTTTTCATGTGTCTGATCATAGGTTCGTAAGGTATTTCCTTCTCCTAGAACAGGCCGTTATCATTTGCTGATTTTTTTGGTATGGTTTGTAACACATCCCAGTGTTCTACAATTTTTCCCTGATCATCGAACCTAAAAATATCAATGCCAGCATAGTCCTCATCTCCGGGCCATTTTTGATGACAGTGTAAAACCACCAGATTTCCTTCTGCAATGACTTTCTTAAACTCGACACTCTTGCCTGGGTACTCTTTTTGCATGCGCTCAAAATATTTTACAAAACCAGCTTTTCCATCCGCTACATGCGGATTGTGCTGGATATATTCGGCTCCCGTATACTTGTCTATGGCTTTTTGAGGTTTGCACCTATTGAACATAAGGTCATAAAAAGCCATGGCATTTTTCTTGTTCTTTTCCTGCGTTAACATTTGTTGGGATGGTTAATAGGTTGCTTTCTTTTTGATTGGAATCCATACTTCCTCTTGGGAGTCTGCATCCTCAGGTCCTTTATAGTTTGGTCCCATAATTTCAAATTGAGGTCTGGCATCAAAATCATAAATGGAGTTTGGCAACCACATTCCAAAAATGTATTGAGCCGTTTTTGGAAAATTTATTGCCGGTCCGTGGTGAATGAAAATGGCATAGTCCCCCGAAGTGATCTGTAAGGTCTTCATTCCCTCTGGAACTACGTCGGCCGCTTCTACTTCTACTGCCGCCCATTTCTGAAAAGTAGTATCTGGGTTAAATAATGAAAAATCAATATGGGATGGGTAGAGCTGAATTGAGTACAGGTTTTGGTCTTTTTTATGAGAGATTTTACTAATATGAGGCATAAATGATCTCCAAAGTTGCTGTGTATGTTCAGGAGATTTTTGATTGGTGGTGATGGACAAACCTACCATGATCTTTGGCTCTATTCGGATGATCTTTGGGTCAATAAGCATTTAGCTAAATTAGGTTAATGGTCTTTGTGATGAGAACTTGATCATCCAAAAGTATAGAAAGTTTCCAATAGCCTTTTTTATCCTCGACTGGATCCCAAATGGTGTCTCCAAGGAAAAACTGAAATGGGTTATGCTTCACCCTGAAGGTACCAGTGAATGGCGGTTCCGTGTTTCCCTTCGCATCTTTGAATGGGGGATGATCAATCTCAAATTCCAGATACCTACCTCGGGCTTTCTTTATTTCCACGATCATTCCAAACTCTACACCAAGTTCAGCTTCTATAGTATTAGTCAGTTCGATGAATTTCGGCAGACTTTCATTTGCCCGATCCCACTCACTATACTTTCCATAGTTAATGAGCTCTATTTCGATGGGTCGATTTTTCTTCTTTTTCATTCAGGGCAAAATTAAGAAAGGATGAATAATTGTTAGTTTATCAAGCTTATTGATACCAAAGAGATATTCATTTAAACTTTATCCCCGTTCACTTCAGTCGCTTTGCGTGCTGAGAGATAATTATTCATCTTAACTGCATGTATCGCCTAACACTCTATATGGTATTGCTTCTGTGTGCGGGTTACGCCTATTCTCAATCTTGGGAAGAGGCTAAAGCAACTGGTGAGGCAACACTCGACTTAGCGTGGTATACTTCCAGACCATTTATTGAGCAGAGAAGTGGTAGACTAGTAGGAATAGAAGTCGACATGATGGAAGCTTTTAAAGAATTTTTAAAAATAGAGCATCAGGTTGATTTGACGTTGAATTGGTTCGAAGATGTGAATTTCCCAACCATAATGGATCACATAAAGGAGTCAGACAAGCCTAATATATTCGGTATCTCCGCATTTTCCATTACCGAAGGACGAGCTAGAGAAATGAAATTCACAGAGTCCTACATGCCGGATATCACCGTATTGGTGTCGAGTCGGGGGACCCCCATTGTAAGAACTTTCGAAGAAATCGATGATTTCATGAAAGGTAAAGTGGCCATTACTATCAAGAGTACGACCTATGAGCAGATGATAATGGATCTGAAACGGCAGTTAGGCATAGAGTTTGAAATTCAGTATATACCAAGTGGTGATAACATCTTAGAGGCGATATCCAAAGCAGATAATCGATTTGGTTTTATTGATTTACCTATTTACCTGATGCTCATCGAGCGCGGAGGAAATCTCACCAGACAGAATTTCTTTACCATCAAAGGCGATGGCTATGGGATAATCATGCCACTTAACAGTGATTGGAATATCCCATTTAATGAATTTTTGAAGCATCCTGATTACGCTGCAAAAATATCTGGAAGTATTTCGAAATACCTGGGCCATGAGCTTTACAACTTTATTGATCGCGTGTACGATTCGAACCAATTGTCAACTTCCATACTCACTAAAGAGAAGGAAATGCAGCTTGAGCTCATAAAAAATGCCAACCTTAAGCTACAGGAGGAGAAACTGATTATTCGATTTTTGATCATTGGAATGGTAGTAACACTGTTCCTGGTTGGGTTACTGATCTGGCTTTATTTGAGAAATCAGCGTGCAAACCAAAAGCTTAGTGAGCAAAAGGACCAAATAGAACTACAACAGACCGCAATTTCCATAAAAAATGAACAGTTAACAAACAGAAACAGACAGCTCATCTCTATTAATGAAGACAAGAACAATCTTGTGAATATTTTGGCACATGATATGCGATCTCCACTTGGTCAAATCATCGGGCTGTCTGGTGCTATAAGTAACCAAATTGAAAATTTAGATTCTCACCATAAGGAAATGCTCGAGCAAATTGCTAAAAGCTCTGACCGTCTGAATCAGATGATTAATAAAATGCTTGATGAGAATGCTTTAGAAGAGCATCATGTTATGCAAGAGCGCGTATATGTTACCCAATTATTAGAAGATGTGGTCAAGCGGTATTTGCCTTTAGCCGCCGATAAAAAGATTCAAATCAAATTATCAGCGTGTGATGATCAATATATTTTAACAACGGACCACCTCTTGTTGCTTCAGGTATTGGAGAATCTGGTATCCAATGCAGTGAAATTCTCTCCAAAGGGTACCGTGGTGTCAGTGGAAGCACAGTGTACTGACAGTTATGCGGCGTTTTCTGTAAAAGATGAAGGGCCAGGTTTTACCGAAGATGACAAACAATTGATGTTCGGTCGGTTCCAAAAACTGTCTGCTAAACCCACTGGAGGCGAGTCTTCAACAGGTCTTGGGTTATCTATCGTCAAGAGGTATGTTGGTCAGCTTAATGGTGAGTTGGAGTTGCTTTCTAGTAAAGGTGAGGGAGCTACATTTATAGTAACTATTCCAACAACATAAAAGACAGTAGCACAAAAACTGAAATATACCATCCTCAGGGTATGGTTATGCCCTCATACAACTTCTAGCTTTACTTCGTAATTAATTGATACTGCTATGAGGTTCTATTTATCGCTCACACTTTGCTTAATCGTTTCCACCATTTCAGCTCAAAAAACGGTTTTTAGAGATGATTTTAGAGACAATCGCAATAACTGGACTATCGCTGCTAAGGAAGAATATTCATCTTATATCCAAAATGGGAAATATGTCATTTCCAAGAAGACCGAGAGTGGATCGTGGTTTTTTTATAAAAAGGTCTATACTGAGTATGATAAAGATTTTCGCATAGAGATAGAAGCAACACAGACAAGCGGAATCGTGAATCATGGATACGGATTGATCTTTGGTGCCGAGGACGTTAATAATTCCAATTTTTTCATCATCACATCTAATGGGTACTATCGTTTGGCTGGATATGATGGAGGTGAATATAATAACAAAACGGAGTGGGAAACCAGTAATCTGATTAACAAATCTGGTGAGATTAACTCCGTTGTTTTTGAACGTGAAGGTGATCAATTTCGCTTTTCCATTAATCACACGGAGGTCCTTTCGATGCCTGTTGATAAGATTAAGATTTATGGGCAGCGCATTGGCTTTATTCTCTACAATGAGATGCGGGTAGAGTTTGATTTTTTAGAGGTCAAGCAAGACTATAAAGACATTAACCTGGTGCCAGGCGTCGATACACTTCAGCTGGTGAGAGAGCCACTGGGGCCGGAGATCAATTCACCGTATACCGAAAAATCACCAGTAATCTCTGCTGACGGCAATACCCTTTATTTTAATAGAGGTGGACATCCGGATAATACAGAGGATCGTGAGTACTCAGATATTTGGTTTTCGCGGTATGAACATGGTAAATGGCAAAAAGCGGAACAGTTTCCAAGACCAGTGAATAATGGTAGTCACAATTTTGTGGTCAGTGTAACTCCAGATAATAATGCACTTTTGGTTGGCAATACGTACAATGCAGATGGTACTGCTAAGGGTAGTGGCTTTTCATATACCCGAAAAAAGTCGGAAGGATGGGAAGTACCTAAAGATGTGACTGTAAAGAACTATCACAATCACAATGACTACACGGAAAGCTGTTTATCCAGTTCCAGAAAGGTGTTGATCTCTTCTGTAGAACGAGACGACCACAGAGGGTCTAAGGATTTGTATGTTTCCTTTTTGGGAGCGGATAGTGTATGGACGGAGCCTAAGAACCTGGGCACTGTCCTCAACACGGAGTCCGATGAAGATAGCCCATTCCTCGCGGCGGATGATGTCACGATGTATTTTTCCACATCTGGTCATCCGGGTTTTGGAAGTGGAGATATTTTCATGACACGCCGTTTAGACGATACCTGGCTCAATTGGTCAGAACCACAAAACCTGGGTCCTCAGATTAACTCTCCGAACTGGGATGCCTACTATACCATCCCTGCATCTGGAGCTTATGCTTATGTGGTTTCTAACTCTCCGTATGAAGGAGATCTGGATATTTACCGAATCAAGATACCAGAAGCAGCTAAACCAAAAGCGGTAACGCTGGTATATGGTAAAGTGCTAAACCAGAAAACGGGTGAGCCATTGAGCGCAGACATTCGCTATAGCGATTTAGATACCGATTCTGAAATAGGCCGGGCTACTTCATTGGAAGCTGATGGTTCATATAAGCTAGTACTCACCTCAGGTAAGTCCTACAGTTTTCTGGCGAGTAAAGAGAAATTCATCACAGTAAGTGATAATCTTGAAATTCCTGATAACAAGGAATATATGGAGATTGAAAGGAACCTTTACCTGGCACCGATAGAGGTTGGTCAGACGGTACTAATCAACAACATCTTTTTTGATTTTGGCGAAGCATCACTTCGTGAGACATCCTTTGCAGACTTGAATCGATTGGTGGAGCTTTTAGCAAAGTATCCAGATATGACAATTGAGGTTTCTGGTCATACGGATAATGTTGGGTCTGAAGCAGCCAATCAATCGTTATCCAAAAGCCGGGCTGCAGCCGTGTTGGATTACCTGGTTGGTAAATCTATTGATGCGGGACGTTTAGTGTCCAAAGGGCTAGGAGAGGTTAAGCCGATTGCTTCCAATGAAACAGAAGAGGGGAGGCAACGAAACAGAAGAGTTGAATTTACTATTGTGTCAATGTAAACAACCGTTCTATATTTGTTCTTATGAAATTAAGACACCTACTAACCACTTTTATCCTGTTTGTTTCTCTTCATGGTTTCTCTCAGGAATCCACCGAGCCCCAAGAATCGACATCACAATCAACTACCGAAGCTACCACTTCTCAAAAAGTAATTTTGTTTGGCATGACAGCTGCAGGAGTTATTTTGATCGGTCTTGGATTAAGAAACAGTAAGTTTTTTCGCAAGAAATAATCTAAGTCTGCATGTCAAAAGGTTACTGCACCGGTGACTTGCAAGCCGTGATGCCTCTCATACCTGATTGGTGAGTTCATGGCATACTGATGCAGATAGGCAAGTTGTAGGGAAACATCTTCTGTGAAAGAATAGCCTAAACCGATGTAAAGCCAATTTCGATCAAAGGTTATGTTACGTAAAGACTTATCTCCATTGAACCATAACTCGTCAAAAATATTGACGAAGACACTCTCTGTAATCGGCTGTGTCAACGTGAGGCGGTAACGAAATCTATTGGCATAAGTAGCGCCATCCAGCTCATAATCGTCGTTTACAGCATCGTAGACAATGTCTTTTTGCCACCGTTGTTCCAGGCGATAGCGATGTTGTACTTTTAGTTGGTTATACTGATGCTTGAAAGTGACCTGTTCCCAAATGTTATTCTCAGGCTTAGCAATGTTCAGTGGGTAATCACCGTAAGGAAATGTTTTAATGTAGGTGTACCCGAATGAATAAACGACGTTAGGTGTTTTTTTGGTATTGAAATCAATATATGGTCTGAATAAAAACTGTTGTTCATCAGCCATCCAGTCATCGAAGCGCATGTGTAACTCGGTACCCAGATTAACCTGATCATTGAGCTTGTGGTTGGCCAATAACAAATACCAGACATTTGGTTTGCCATGAACCTCCTGAGCTTTTAAGGTGGTTGTAAACGATCCTATAAGTACTACTCCAAGTAAAAATTTGAAGGTATTAATGAACATTGTTAATTGAATTAGATCAAAAAATAGGGTATTACGCAGAACTGGTTGCAAACACCAGCTCATCAGAGATTAGACGGGGTAATAAGTGTTAAAACCTATCCCAGGGCATTCCTGCAAGCATTACAAGGAGAGAAATCCCAAAGAAAATAGCCTGAAACTTATACTTCTTTTTCACATCCGGATTCTTTTTGGCTTTGCTTCGACCTATGTGTGCAAGCGCAACGGCGATGATCATAATGGTAATGTGTTCAACGGCCCAGAATCGAACGGCAGCATTGCCCATGGCAGCACCGAAATCGTTAAAGGCACTTTGCGTAATTGGACTTAAGAATACATAGAGCACCAATCCCAATAGTAACATCAAATCCATAAGGCCGACATAAGAGGCAGATAGAATATTGTCGAGCTTGGCATAAACGGGATTACCAAATACACCCATTAAAGATTTAAGCGTAACAATGATGGCTAAAATAAGGACCACCCATCGGATTACGGAGTGTAGGTGTAGTATGAGCGTATAAGCGTTAATGTCAAGTAGAGTCATTGTAAGTTGATTTTTGCTCAAATATACGAGTCAAAAGACAATCCACGTATCTTTTTCGGAAGTTGTGTTTACTACCGAGTTCATGTACAAGCACTTTTTTGCTAGACTCTAGCGAATGGTTTCTGCTTTTTCCTGTTTGATTGTATGAATGATCTGGTTGAAAATGCCTTCGTAAGCGATGATCTTATAATGGCCTAATCCCGAAGTGTGTACGAAATGTGCTTCAGGAAAACTGTTATGTAATTCCTCACCCCGTTCAAAAGGAACAGTCTGATCCATCTCATCATATATTAGGGTAAGATTGATTCCATTTAAGAGGTGTTGCTTATTTCTTAAGTCGAAATAGTCAATCTCTTCATGAAAGTTTATTTGAACAAGCTTAGCCATCTCCTCATAGACCTGATTGTTAAAGCCCAGGTCGTCTATGATGTCTTTGAAAAAATACCGAACATACGGTGGCGAAGAGATAATGATCAGATGCTCTGGATGAAGAGTAGGGGAGAGCTCTGTCAAAACCATACCGGCTGCCAAACCTCCAATGGAGTATCCTATGACCGTATGGTACGGACCTTCTTTTACATAATGATCTTTGATGATGTCGCGCATCTCTGGCATAGCAGTGTGTTTACCTTCAGATTTTCCATGAGCTTTCATGTCCAAACCCTCTACTATGAACCCAGCTTCTACTAGTGCTTTGATCATTCTTCTGAAGTCAGAAATCTTGGAGCGCCATCCATGAGCAAGAAGAACTTTCGGTCCGGATTGACCCCATCGGTAACCTTGAATTTTATATCCTTTATAGTTGGTAGAAAACAACTCCGCATTATCGATTAGCTCTTCATGGGATTGTTTGAAACGAACCCCACCCGGCTTGGTAAAGTAATGCCAGACAATTTCTGCGGTCTTGACAGGTGAGATATGTTGCAAGGTTGCAAGTCCCTTTTTGACCAATTTGGTTTTCCAATTGGTCTTTGGTGGACGATCTGAAGGTCTGCTTATATCTTGTATGCTTGCATTGATCTTTGTGATATTCTTTTTCATAATATACCGATTGGTATTTGGTGTGGTAAATTTTTTTAAATCGTTATGGCATCTATTTGGCTAAAGAGACCTGATCGAATTAAATCAAACGTTCTTGTATCTCCTTCAACTCTGGATATCAGAATAGCACCTTTAATGGTGGAGTAAAACATGTTGGCATAGAGGTCTACGTCAACCTCTTTTCTGATTTGGTTTTCCTGAATGCCCCGATGGATGATTTGCTTTAATGAATCTTTGATCATCGCAATCATCGAGACCACTTTCATACGCAATAAAGGATGTTCATCATCGGCTTCCACAGAGGTGTTGATTACAGGACATCCTCCTTCGATCGGCGGATTGTCAATATACTCCACGTAATAGTTCAGAATTGCCTTCAATTTTAATGGGGCTGTTTGAGCAGCTTTGATATGTACTCTGAGATCTCCTAGAACTTTTTCTGTAGCATATTGAAAAGATGCCACGGCTACCGCATCCTTGTTATCAAAATTCCCATAAATGGCACCTTTGGTCATGCCTGTAGCCCTGGTAATATCAGACAATGAAGTAGCTCGATAACCCTTCTTATTAAAGATGGAAATGGCCTTAGTGATGATTAAACTTTTGGTCTGTTCTGGATTCCTCACACGACAAATATACCGATCGGTATATTAAATTCAAAACTTTAAAGTTAATTGCTGGGGTTGCTCTTTGCTTATGACACTGCTTTGGAAATTGCTGATACCTACTCCCAAGAGACGAATACCCTCGTCACGTAATAAATCTTGAGTTGCAATTCTGAGTACTTCTTGAGATAGCGTGACTGAGTCATGAATAACCTGATCTAGTGTATGGCTCTTGGTGATTTGTCTAAAATCACCGTACTTCACTTTTACGATGATGGTTTTTCCTCTTGCTTTGGTTTTCAAATAGCGATCAAAAGTGATGTCAGAAATTCGTTTGAGTTGTTCATGGACTTCACTTAAGCTCATGATATTATGATCAAACGTGCGTTCTGCACTGATTGATTTTCGTTCACGATCAGATATGACCAGCCGGTTATCAATTCCGCGACAGATGTTGTAATAGAAGACTCCTGATTTACCAAATCGCCTGATTAAGTCTTCCTGACTTTTCTTTCTAAGATCACCTCCAGTAAATATTCCTGCAACTTTCATTTTCTCTGCTGTGGCTTTACCAATGCCATGAAACTTATGAATGGCCATTTTTCTGAGGTATTCCTCGGCATCCTGTGGAAGAATCGTAAACAGTCCATTTGGCTTATTGACATCCGAGGCGGTCTTTGCTAAAAACTTGCAGTAGGAGATGCCTGCAGAAGCTGTAAGTTGAGTTCTTTCGAAGATTTTTTGCCGGATTTCCTGGGCGATGAGCGTGGCGGATGGCAATCCAATTTTTGTAGTGGTTACATCAAGATAGGCTTCATCCAGACTAAGAGGTTCTACCAGGTCAGTGTATTCTTGAAACACCTCGTGAATTTGTTTGGATACTTCTTTGTATCTGTCAAAACGAGCCTTAACGAAAATGAGATCGGGACATCTTCTGGCAGCAATAGCCGAAGGCATGGCGGACTTCACTCCGAATTTTCGTGCTTCATAACTGGCAGCCGCCACTACACCGCGTTCTTTATTTCCACCGACCGCCAATGGCTTATTCCTTAGCAATGGATTATCACGCTGCTCTACAGATGCATAAAATGCGTCCATGTCTATGTGAATGATCTTTCTGGTTTCCACTAGTGGGTAAAACTATATAAGCCATGGCGGTTATGCCGAATTACGCAAAACTTGACGCTTAAAGGCATGTAATATTTCCAATTTAACCAGATAACTCATAGGTTTAGCAAAAACCCAATAGCGCATTAGTCTTTTGTAAATGCTATCGGTTGGTGCAAAAATTTGGGTGGATAATTGTAATCGTGTCTTGGTAAATCCTAGATTCAGAAGTCTGAATTCCCATATTGCTTTTGCATGGTTATTTCCAGGATAGTTCTTAAAGTCACTAGGATCAAATTGCTGTAAATCACCATTGAAAGTCCAAAATTTTCCAATTAGGCCTAAATGCATCGCCTGGTAGGGTTCCACGCTAAGTTTATAAAAGTGACAAAATGGATTTTCATTGAATCCATCACCTCTTGGTACGTTGATCCCACGGAGTCTAAATAGTAAGGTACTCATTTTGGCTTTGGTGAAATCGATGCATTGCAGATGAGCAAACACTTCCCTATGAGATCTGTGAATGACCACAGAAGTGGTGGATTGGAAATGAATTTTCGGCAAATAGCGTGTAGATTGGACATTATTATCCATAGAGATAAAACAGCTTTAGTCTCTTTTGGTTATCAATTTAAACGAATTAAATAATGGCACAAGTAACACTAAAAGGAAACCCTGTTAACACTTCAGGTAATTTACCATCTACAGGTTCTGGAGCTCCATCTTTCACTTTGGTGAAGAGTGATTTATCGGAAGCTTCATTAAGTGAGTTCAATGGAAAAAAAGTAGTTCTCAATATATTTCCGAGTATAGATACCGGAACCTGTGCTGCATCTGTTCGGCATTTTAATCAGAAAGCATCTGAGCTTGATAACACGGTAGTATTGTGCATCTCTAAAGACCTTCCGTTTGCCCAGGCCCGTTTCTGTGGAGCAGAGGGAATTGACAAAGTGCAAACACTTTCAGCATTTAGAAGTGAATCTTTTGCTAAAGATTACGGAATAGAGCTAATAGATGGACCGTTAAAAGGTCTTACGGCCAGATCTGTAGTGGTATTAGATGAGTCAGGAAATGTGGTCTATACCCAACTGGTAGATGAAATCGTTGATGAACCTGATTACGATTCAGCCTTAAAGGCACTTTTATAAGCTAATAGAATGTCTTAAAAGAGGTAGCGCACTACATCTTTTAAGACATTCTTCACTCTATTACTGCGTTTTCACAGACATAAGTTGGAATAATTCCGCTTGTTTCAATCATCATGGCCGAATGCTTAGGTAGTGTGTTTCCGGTCATTACAAGCATCGTATCCAACCCAAATTTATTTCCGCCAATGATATCTGTTGTCAGCGTATCGCCCACCATAAGAATTTTGTTCTTATCCGGTGTACCGCCCAGAGCTACAGAATGTTCATGCGCAAATATGAACATTTGTGCATCGGGTTTTCCAAACCGGATAAAGCGCTTACCTACCACCGACTCCACCATGTCTGCAATGCCTCCAACCGCTATCGCCACTTGTTTCTGATCCATTGGGTAGGATAGATCTGTATTGGAAACGATGGCTGGGATGTTGGTGAATCTCAGAAGATTTACTGCTTTGTTCAGGTCTTCAGACCAATCAAACCCCTCATCATCAAGAAAAACCAGCGCACTGATTTCATCTGCTTGAGACAAGTCCATGTGAGCAATCGATAGGGTATCAAGGCCCAAAGTCTCAATATAATGTGCCGATCTAAAGGTTCCCAGATAGGCAATGGTTCCGGCTTTTACCTTGTATTTCAAATACTCTCTGGCAAGCATTCCAGAAGACACGATCTTATCGATGGTAATGTGTTCTAAACCAGCCTCCTGGTAGGACTGAGCAAGTTCTCTCGGCCCTCTGGACGCGTCATTGGTGAGGATATAGTAATTGATTCCATTCTCCTCCAGGTAATCAAATGTTTTTTTGATCCCTGGAATAAGTCCCCGATGGTTCTTTAGTACACCAAAGGCATCAAAAAATATGGTTTCGTATTGATCTACAATTGATTTAAAGGAAGTTAAATCCATACCTATATATCTAATGCTTTTAATATTTTGTCCGTATCAAAGGATTGGTCAATATTTGGGAAGTAGTTGTCATACGCCTCAAACTGAAGCTTACTGGCATAGAATTCATGGAAGAAATATCGGCCATCCTTGATCACATAGTTGAGAATGAAGAAGCGATAGGTTTCTTTTAGAATTTTCACTTCCTGCTCCGTCAAAGGGTACACTTTGTGATAAGCTTTGAGAAAGATCATGAATCGGTCTTCCATCAAAGGATCAATGGTGTAGCTAAAAACTGTGCGATCCCCGATTTCTGAACATACCCTGCTGAAGAAATAGAAATCCATCATTCGGGTACTCATTCTAAACCAGTCGTAATCCCATCTGCTAAAGAATGAGTAATCGTTTTTGACTGAAAAATTGCCGATGTTCCAATCCACAAAGACCGGAATAGAAGGCATCTCTGCTACACCGATCTTATCACAGTTCTCGATGTAGAGGTCACATTGCTTGCGGATGACATCTTCATGACCTCTATGTTCAAACTGACCTCTTTCTGTCTTTAAGATTTCAAGCAGGTGATTGATATCATCAGTCGTTTGTTTATAATTCGGTGGCAGGGTGTTGGCTACCTTATAGCAAGCTTTGTGAAACTTGGCTAGCTCCTTTCCTAGAATGGTTATTTGTTCCTTTGATTGCTTTTTATCAGGCTTCTGGTCTATTTTAATAGGGTTGTAAAACACCACCCACGCATCCATCAGGCTATCGGTATGTCTGTAGATGAAAAGCTTGCCATGTTTGGTCAGCGACTTGGCCAGGAAGTTTTCAAATGGCGCAGACAGGTTGTTAGCCAGTGCATTGATTATTCCATGATCTTCTTCAAAATGTTCGAATTTCCCGAAATAGGATAGTTTGGCAATGATGTTGTCATCGTCTTCAAACCGAATCCTGTAAACGTGGTTGGTAGATACTTTGGCACTGATGTCTTCAACAGCTTTAATACTTCTGGTGCTGTCATAGTCATGCCATGCATCTTCAATTATTTTAATGAAGTTGATATTCTGATACATGTGATTTCTTTAGATAATTTCGAAATAGCGTTTCAATTCCCAGTCTGTAACTCTTGCAGCGAATTGACGGTGTTCCCATTCACGGGTTCTGCAAAAGTGGTCAACAAAAGCATCACCAAAAAGTGTTTTTGCTAACTCTGAAGATTTCATTGCGTTTGTGGCTGATATAAGGTCTGGAGGTAATGTGCCATTTGCTTTATTTTCGTATCCATTACCAACTGTGGGCTTCACTTCAAGTTTAAGTTGCTTTTCTATACCATGTAGGCCAGATGCCAGCGCAGCTGCCATGGCCAGGTAAGGGTTTACGTCAGATCCTGGGACGCGTGTTTCCAGCCGAGTTGATTTCTCTCCTGTATTGAGGACGCGAAGTGCGGTGGTGCGGTTGTCTATGCCCCATGTGAGCGTAGTAGGGGCCCACGCACCTTCTACAAGCCTTTTATAGCTATTAATAGTTGGAGCAAACATCGGCAATATTTCAGGTAACGCGTCTAACTGACCAGCCGTATAGGATTTGAAGAATTCGGACATTTTAAACGGCTCATTATTATCCCAAAATAAGTTAATACCTTCTTTCCACAGGCTTTGATGAATGTGCCCACTACATCCCGGTAATTCTGAATTCCACTTGGCCATAAAACTTGGCATAACGCCATGCTTACTGGCGATCTCTTTTACAGATGATTTAAACAAAACCGCTCGATCAGCTGCTTCCAGTACATCGGTGTATTGAATGCAAGCTTCATAGACACCCGGTCCAGTTTCAGTATGCAACCCTTCCAGTGGAATATTGAATTCGTCCAGTAAAGTAAACAGGTCATTGAAATACGCACTTTTTTGAGAGGCTCTCAGCAATGAATACCCAAACATGCCTGTAGTCAATGGTGTAGGATTCAGGCCTCCTTTAGCATTCAACGAATCCATGGTTTCATCAAAATTGAACCATTCAAATTCCTGCGCAAATAGGGGAGTGACTCCCATTGATTCTGCTTTGGAGATCACCGTTTTTAGGAGTGTTCTTGGACAGGCTGGATGACTTACTTCGCTAAAGTCTCCAAGAAAGAACGGGATGTTTTCGTCCCAGGGAATTTGTCGAAAGGTATTTAAATCTAAGGTGAAGGAAGTATCTGGATATCCGGTATGCCAGCCCGTAACTTTGGAGTTATCGTACGATTGGTCCAGCATATCCCAACCAAAAACCACATCACAAAACCCACCAGAGCTTTCTACTATGTTCAGAAATTTATCTTTTCGTACAATTTTACCTCTGATTACGCCATCTATATCTACAATACCCAATTTGATGCGTTGGTCATCGAGACTGCCTATTCTTTCAAGTAGTTCCTTTTTATCCATGGTGATGATAAGATACTACAATAGCGTTTAAATTTAGATTAATCAGTTATGTCCAGCTCGCCTTCGTCCATCTCATTGATCATTTTTTCCAAATGCTCGATTAACTGTTTGTCAGTAAAGTGATCGTGATTTAATAAGGAGTCTAATTCAGCATAGATCTTAATTTCATATTCTTTTTTAACTCCTTCGGAAAACATCAATGCATTTTTTACATGGAGCATTCCATATTGAAGCGCAACTCGTGCTTTATCTAACTCATGTGATTCAACAAAATGCTCGGTCACTTTGAGCTCAGCGTATGTCAATGCATTAAGGGCTTTGACACTTGCCTCATTCAACTTTTTTATATTGAATGTGTCATGCTTCATTTCGCTGTAGATATTTTTAAGGCTCTTTACGGCTTTATCTACTTTTTTCTTGCTGTCATCATCTATATCCTGCTCTATCTTTTCTATCGCCTGGATGGCACGGTAGAGGTGCTCCATGCTTCGTTGATGCGCATCTTCCTCGAAGTATTTTTTTGAGTTAGACAATAAAATATCCGGTTCTACAACATCTGCCGTTAGTGTAGAAGGTGCTGATTTCATTGCAAAATGATGTATTGCAAACAATGTCAAAAAAAAGGCTGCAACAAATCCAAGGTATCCAAAAACTTTCACGTGCTTATTTGTTTTCTATTAGTTGAGTATCAATCGAATTAACATTCTTCTAAGTGTTTCGTTTCAAAGATACCATATTTGATTAGAGTTTATGATTCATTTAAACAAAGCGTATTGGAATTTTAGATACGATAAAGAACGAACAGACTGGGATGCAGGCAATATCACCACACCTTTAAAAGAATATTTTGATCAGCTAGAAAATAAGCATCTCAACGTTTTGATTCCAGGAGCTGGGAATGCTTATGAGGCAGAGTACCTCCGTGATATCGGGTTTACCGATGTGCATGTTTTGGATATCTCCGATCGTGCAATGGCTTCATTTAGTAAAAGAGTAAGTGGCTTTCCAGAAAAGCAGCTGCACAGAGAGGATTTCTTTGGGCATCATGGTACATACGATCTTATCATAGAGCAAACATTTTTTTGTGCGCTGGATCCAAAGTTGAGAAAGGCGTATTCCAGAAAGTGTTATGAATTGCTAAAACCTAAAGGAAAACTAGTGGGGTTACTCTGGAATCATGAGTTTGGAACGTCTGAACCGCCTTTTGGTGGGAGTATAAAAGAGTACAAGGACTTGTTTACTCTGTATTTCAAGATTGATGTGATGAAATTAGCTTACAATTCCATCAAACCAAGAGCGAATAGGGAGCTATTCATTAAATTGATAAAGAATGATTGATTTTATTTTGATAAAATATGTGCATTTTGTTGCCATATTTTTTGTGGTTGCAACTTTGGCAGGGGAGACACTGCTTCTAAAGCCGTCGCTGAAACGCAAAGAAATATACAGACTTTCTAGAATCGATATGATTTATGGGTTATCGACTATGGTTGTTTTAGGAGCTGGTTTCATGCTCTGGTTTGCGGTGGGCAAACCTGCTTCATTTTATTCATCCAATTGGATCTTTATTCTTAAGCTGGTATTGTTCGGTGTGGTAGGAATACTGTCAATACTTCCTACAGTATTTTTCAATAAAAATCGTAAAGGGGATGCTGAAGAAAAAATCGAAGTGCCGAGTAAGATAAAATACATGGTTTACGCGGAGGTAGGCGTTCTGCTGTTGATCCCTTTATGTGCAGTACTTATGGCTAATGGCCTAGGAAGCTCTTAAGGGCCGCTTGATCAAAAGCGAAAGCCATGTGATGGTGGTGATGAGTGAAGCTCACTGGTTGTCCACTGGCTTTGATAATTGGTAAGCCATCACCATCTGAGACAATACTGGTTTCCAGGTTGAAATTCACTTTTAAGTATTGAAGAATAGACTCTCTAATTTTTAATGATTGGTTCTGAGTGTCAGAACGGATTAGTTCAAGCACACTGTTTTCTTCAGCTAGAGTAGCAAGTGCAACGATCGTGTTGTCTCTGACCAAATAGCGACCTCCTATCTGCCCACTTGCAAATACGGGTTGATCTTCTTCGTCAAATGATACTTTAATTGGTATCTCTTTAGGGTCAAAATTGATTAGCTCTCTTTTTTGTTTGAACACCGCTTCTTTGGCAGTCCATAGGTACCAAAAGCCCAGAGAGTCAGGTAACTCATCATCCTCGTGAGTGATCAACCGGAGTGCATTTTCACCGCGTTCACGAAGTAATGGGTCGTTTAGGTCTATGAGGTCTATGCCTGGCATAAAATCATTTTAAAATGAAAAAGTTAATCGTCAATAATCGGCTAAGAAATCAGTTAGTATTCAATAGTGTAGTTTCGTTCAAATACAAGACCTTGCTCTCCATTGGCAGACTTTTCGTTGGCAAACTCGATTGGCTCTGATCGATTAAACAGCTCGAAATAAATTTGCCATTTTTTATCAAAGTCCAGATTTCCAGTTCCGTTGTAAAGCTCTACTCTTAAATTGTTCTTTCCTTTGGATAAAAATCGATCAAGACCTAGCTGCTCGGGATCACCTTTAGTGGCTTCAATAAGGGCAATTTCCTCGTCATTCACAAATACTTTTACCCTATTATCTATGCTGCTGAACAGTAATGAATACTCATAATCCTGACGTTCTTCAGCCAGTTTAAGATTGTCAGCTTGTTCTTCACCAGGTTTTGGCACAGAGCAGGCTATTAGAAATATGAAAAGTATTATGGGGTTTTTGGCGTACATAAACTAACCTTCCAGTTTTTCCTGAATAATGTCCAGTGCATTACCAACGGTATCCATTTTACCGATGAAGTCATCTTCTATCATTATGTCAAATTTATCCTCGATATCCAAAACGATATCTACTAGATGTGCTGAATTGATGTTTAAATCATTGATCAGATCAGATTGCTCAGACACATTGGTAGTCACTTCTTTTTCGTCGATGTAAGGGTCGATGATACTTAATAGTTCGGTTTTAATTTCTTCTCTAGTCATATTAGTTATCAAATTTTTTAAGTGCTATGCAACAATTCAGGTCACCAAACCCAAAGTTCGCTTTCAATATTATATTAATGTCTTTTTCAATAGTGGCCTTTGGAATCTTCTTTTGATCCACTATTCCCAATATATCCGGATGAATTTCTTCCAGATTTAGGTTTGGATGAATAAAACTTTTGGACAGTTGCAATACTCCGGCAACCAGTTCAATGGAGCCTGCACCAGCCACACAATGACCAATCATGGATTTTGTGGAATTGATGTAGGGCATTTCCTCTTTGGATAAACCCAGGGCATTTGACCAATTCTTTATTTCATATGGATCGCCTTTCGTTGAAGTGAGATGCCCGGAAATCAAATCTATTTCCGTTGATTTGATGCCTGCATTATTCATGGTTGTTTTAATACAATCCACCACGGCTTCTGGATTTTGGGCGGTCATTGAACCTCCGTTTTGCTGTCCACCAGAGTTTACTTCTCCCCCAAGAATTTCAGCATAAATTTCAGCACCCCGCGCTTGGGCTATTTCCAGAGATTCTAATACTAAGGCTCCTGAACCTCCGCTAGGAACAAATCCACTGCTCGAGGCACTCATAGGTCTTGACCCATAAGTAGGATTGTCGTTAGCGTCGCTACATAGTACACGCATGGCATCAAACCCACCCCAAATGTATTGTCCATCTCCTTCAGTACTTCCGCAAAGCATTCTGTCCATTTTACCGGATTGAATCATCTCAAACCCCTGGAGAATTGCCTCAGATCCAGTGATACATGCCGAACTGTTTGACAGGATTCTTCCTTGTAGGCCTAAAATACCGTTCAAAAAGGCTGCTGCTCCACTACTCATAGACTCTGGAACGCTTCGAGATCCCACTTTTCTGTGCTGTCCCTGATTGAGCATATCAATGTTCGCTCCTATGAACTCGTCTAGCGCCATGGCGCCACTTCCAAAAATAATGCCTGATCTTCGCTGTTGGTTAGAATCCAACTGCAAACCCGAATCTTTCCACGCTTCCAAACCCGATAGACACGCATAAATTACTGCGTTATTCCTTAGTTTTTTAGCAATGAACTGGGGTAGGTGTTCATCTTTATATTCTTGAGTGATGGCTGGACGTCCTCCAATTTGGCATTTGAAGTTGAGTTCTTCAAGTCCCTCCCATTTACGAATTCCAGATGTTCCTGATCGGAGGGCTGTCTCAAATTCATTGATGTTCAAGCCATTTGGTGCAACGACACCCAGACCGGTTATAACTACTCGTTTTTTTTGTGACAATTTACTGTTCTTTGATTTTGCTATGATTCAAAATACGATCAATAGCCCAATTGTGTTGGTAAAACTACATACTACCCTTCAACAAGGGCAAAATAAAATTGTTAAACCCCTAGTTAAATGTCTAATACTTTTAATCAAAAGAGATATGTATTAGCTGATGGATTTGGTGAAGCACCTTCTGCGAATTTCTTCGTCTTTAGCAGATTGGTACTTAGACCAGAGGTTGTTCACATTGTCATTTGTCTCGAGCATCTGTCCAGACCATATTTCTTTGATTTTGTGTTTGTTACAGGCCCAGAATAATCGCTTCCACAAGAGGGCGTTAAACCCTTTTCTCTGGTATTCTTCCTTCGCAGCAATCAAGAAGAAATCCAGAATATCATTTTTGTAAAATGCTTTTAATACATGAATGAATCCGAAAGGATACATATGACCTTTAGCTTTTTTGAAGGCTTTCGATAACGATGGGAAAGTGATTGCTGCGCCGACCAGCTTATCCTCATCGTCCACAATCATCAAGATGAAGTCTTTTTGAACAAAACCAAAATAGGAGTCTATGAAGTAATTTACTTGCTCATTGGTTAGTTTATGAAATCCGTAAAGGTGTCCATAAGTATTGTTTAACAACTCAAAAAAATCATCTGCATATTTAAGGATTTCTTTACCAGATTTAAACTCCTTTATGTGCATGCCATAGCGATTGCTGACGATGTTGGCTTTTCGGTCTAGATCAGCTTCTAGCGCTTTGTCCCCCAGAGGTACTTTGATACGGGCTTCCGTCCAATCAACGGCTTTTACAAATCCCAATTTTTCGAAATGATCCTTGTAATATGGAAAGTTATACATCGTGGCCTGAGTAGACAGTTGATTGAAGCCTTCTACGAGTGTTCCTTCAAAATCCAAATCAGTAAAACCCAGTGGCCCATGTATGGTCTCAAGACCTTCTGTTTTTCCCCACTCTTCTACTGTTTTGATCAGTGCTGTACTTACGTCAATGTCATCAATAAAGTCTATCCAGCCAAATCGTATCCTTTTGTCTTCTTTGGCTTCTTCGTTATGAATAATTCCAACAATACGACCAACGGCTTTACCTTCTTTGTAAGCCATCCAGAATCTGCCTTGGGTCGTCTTAAATGCTGGGTTTTTCTTTTTGTCAAAAGTCCCTAACTCGAATTCCATCATTGGAGGAACAAACTGCTGTACACCCCTGTAGAGACCCCACTGAAACTTTATAAACTGCTTGATTTCTTTCTTGGAGGTCAATTCCTTTATTTCGATACTCATGGATTTAAATTAGGTCATTTTGGTGGTAATAGTCATACGCTTCTTGAAAACCATCTGCTAATGGAATATTGATGGTCAGGGGAATGGACTTTCGTTCTTCGCTGAAATCATGATCCCAGTCCTGCGATATTTCAGAATAGTGTTCCAGAGACAATTTAGGTGTTCGGTCAAAAGTACGGTCGATTATATCTGATAAGTACAAAACGGCTTTGACTATTGGTGGCGATACTTTCAGGTTGAGACTCTTTTTGTCCAGGACCTTTTCCAGTATTCTTTTTAGGTCCTTGTGTTCATAGACAGAGCCATCTTCTAAATGAACAATTTGTCGGTTGTGACTAAAAGAACAGTCAATAACATTTTCTGCCACGTCAGCGGCATTAATTAATGTCATTTGATGTTTGGGTGAGGTCATTAGCGGATAAAGTCCCAATTTAACAGCCTTTATTAACGGGACAAATTGAACATCACGGGCTCCATAAATTCCCGTAGGTCTAAAAATCATCCAATTCAACCCTGAGTTGGTTACAACTTCTTCGGCTTTCAATTTGCTGATGCCATAGTTAGAAGCTGGTCCACCATTACCGACAGGACCCTTTGCTGCAAGGGAAGAAATGTACGCAAATTTGGTATTCAGTCCTGCTGCTGAACTTTCCTTTATGCCCTGAATTAATCTAGCTGTGAGCTCAACATTGACTTTTAAGTATTTTTCGAGTGTGTATGACTTTACGAGTCCTGCATTATGAATAATGAGGTCTTGCTCGGGTAATTCGTTAAGTCCATTTGTGATAGAATCTACACTACTATAGTTCAGTGATATTCGTTGGTATCCGTCAATTTCTGCAAGGTTACTGATGTCAGACCCTTCCCGAATGATGGCCGTTGTGTCATGATTTTTTGATAAAGCTTTCTCAACGATGTGACTACCAAGAAATCCATTGGCTCCGGTAATGAGTACTTTCATACCTACGTATTAAGCAGTTTCAAATAGGTCTACTTCTTTAGCAGCTTTGTATAAAACCTCAGCAGCTTTATCTATTTGATCATGCGTATGAGAAGACATGATCGAGAACCTGATCAAAGAATCTTCCGGACTAACCCCGGGAGATACCACAGGATTCACAAAAACGCCTCTATCAAAAAGCATTTTGGTCAATTGGTATGCTTTCATGTCATTCCTGATGAATATGGGCACAATTGGAGTTTCAGAAGCTCCTGTATCGAACCCTAATTCCTTCATTACTTTGAGTGTGTAGTTGGTGTTGTCCCAAAGTCTTAATCGGTAAGAGTCATCCGTTTCCATGATATCAAGAGCAGCAAGTGCTGATGCAATGCTGGCAGGCGTAATACTTGCAGCAAATATCATTGACTTGGAATGATGTCTAAGATAATCGATCGTTTGAGCATCAGAGGCACAGAATCCACCCAGCGAAGCGAATGATTTACTTAACGTCCCGCCGATTATATCGACCTCATCAGTAAGCCCAAAGTGGTCTGGAGTACCTGAGCCATTTTTTCCAATTACACCTATTGCATGTGCACAATCAGTCATTACAGCGGCATTGTATTTTTTGGCAAGCTCAATAATTCCAGGAAGCTTCACGATATTGCCCTCCATGCTGAAAATCCCATCTACCACAATGAACTTGAAAGCGTCTGCTGGAACTTTTCGAAGCTTGTTTTCTAGTGATTCGAGGTTGTTATGTCGGAAAATGACAGATTGTGCTGCGGAAAGTTTAGCGCCTTCGAAAATGGAAGCGTGATTCAGGCGATCTAGAAAAAGATAATCTCCTTTCCCTGCGATTGTTGGCAATACGCCAATATTCACTTGAAATCCAGTACTGTAAAGAGCAACAGCCTCTTTACCTAAGAATTTAGCCAAACGATGTTCTAGCTCAGTGTGCATGTCACTGGTGCCATTCATGTACCTGGACCCGCTTAAACTAGAACCATATTTATTCACTGCATTTATTGCAGCTTCTTTAATTTTCGGATGCGTAGTAAGCCCAAGGTAGCTGTTTGACCCAAACATCAGTACCTTCTTACCTTCAACCATTACCTCCGAATCCTGACCGGATTGGATGTTTCTAAAGAATGGATAAATGTTAAGTGCTTTTGCTTTTTGTGGTTCCTGATAATAGGAATACCGGCTCTTTAGAATGTTACTCATTAATATTTCGCTTCAGAAATTGTCGCTTTCGAATCAATCTGTAAAAGTACCATGAAATCATTTAAAAAGTCGAAAAATTGGATTGATTTGATCTGTAGTAAATGATCAATATTATCTAAGTCTTTATTATCAATAGAACTTGGGTGGTCAATTATCGTCATCTTAACTAGAATACGGTAATTTTGAATGGATAATGCAATCATGAATGAATAGAGTGAAAATTGCCTTTTTTCTGGATGTGATGGAAGAGGATTTTGATGGTGTGGCAAACACGATGCATCAGGTCATCAAAAGGATTCCCAATGACCTGCTAGAGCCAATCTTCATTACGCCACAGCCTCCAAAAAAGGACTTTCCTTACCCGGTTTATACATGTCCATATTGGTCGATGCCTTTCAATCAAAAGGACTACAGGTTTGCGCTTCCTGGTAAGATGAAATCGCTAAAAAGAACGCTAGACCAGTTTGGACCCGATATTATTCATTTCAGCTCTCCAAGTGCCATGGGAAGCTATGCGGTAAAGTATGCGAGAGCGAATAAGCTTCCTGTTACGACTATTTATCATACACATTTCCCGAGTTTTGCTACCTATTATTTACGGTTTATTCCATGGATAGAACAATTATCTGACCCAATTATAAAACGATTGTTTTGGGTTTATCGAGCGGTAGACCGAGTGCTGGCGCCTACACCAACCATGCGAGATTATTTGTTGGGTAAGGGTGTAAAAGAAGAGGCCATCAATATATGGGGTAGGGGTGTTAGTACAGATCGTTTTGGCCCACATCATCGGGATGAAAACTTGTGGCCGTCTTTAAGTCCCACCACTAAAAAAGTGATTTTTGTAAGTCGCTTAGTCAAGGAAAAGGAACCCAAAACACTTATCAGGCTATATCAGCTCTTAGCCAAGCGTAGGCCCGATATTAAAATGATTGTCACAGGAGATGGACCAACCAAGAGGATATTAGAAGAGTCTATGCCTGACGCCATCTTTACGGGTAAGCTGACCGGAGAGGATCTGGCCAGAGCATACGCCTCATCAGATGTATTTGTTTTTCCATCTGTTACAGAAACCTTTGGTAATGTGGTTTTGGAAGCATTAGCTTCTGGACTGCCAGTAGTCGCAGCTAATGGTGGTGGCCCTGTAGATATCATCAAACAAGGAGTGACCGGAGTTTTGGTAGAACACCAAAATGAGGAGGCATTTTATGAGGAAATTGTGAAGCTTCTGGACAATGAGGAGTATTATGCCACTTCCAGACAAAATGCTTTGCTTTATGCAAAGTCTCAAAACTGGGAAACTCTTTGTAAAGAATTATTTGACTTGTACCAAAGGCTTGTTAACAAAGCTTAAGTAATCCCTCAGACGCTTGAGATAATATATTGGTGGTTTCTTTTAGATTCGTAAGGCAGTCAGCGCATGCTTGTTCGTAGAACTTCTTCATTTGAAGTGTACGAGTCTCAATGTTGGTGGAGGTGATGTGGTATAAAAACTCGTTGGTTTTGAATGGCTTGGGTACCCACCAAAGTGGTTTGTGAAAATATGATTTTGGAAGAACGACCTGTACCGATTGGTACTCAGGCTCTACACAGTTCCAGTAAACCAGTTGGTTTCGGGGATGCGTATCATTGTATTTTTTACCATCAGTGTAAGCCGCCTCTAGCCACCTGTTGATTATGTTTCTTCCAATCTCATTATTTCTGACAATGACAAATCCGGCGTTTGGTTTCTTTTTGGCTTTTAGAGAAAAGGGAGTGTCGGCAGCAAAGAATATGGCAGTGTCGGATTTGCCATATTTATCAATAAAGTAGTCCATTGTGCGATCTGGCTGCATGATGATGGTGTCGGCATCCAATAGCACTACATATGAATCCTCATCCTGCGGCATATTTGATAAGGCTGTTTTTAAGATATCAATTTTTGTCCAGTTAATGTGTAAATCTTGTATAGTTCGTGAGCGTTGGACAAACAAATGGTAGCCATGATCCATTGCGTACTCTCGGGCAGAGGCCGTGCTGTATTGGGCATACTCATCAATATTGGGTGTTGCGAGCTGAATAATGGTAACCTGTGACATGGTGCAAAAATGCATTTTATTTATTTAAATGTGTAGGTGGTATTTCAGACAATCTGAATGGTAGTGTCAGTGTAATGGTACAAGTTAATTTCAGCTCATTATCTTAGCCAATTAATGTTATTAAGCAAATCATTGCATGTTTTCAGTAGTAGATTGTAATAACTTTTGGAGTCCGTCCGGAGGTGGAGTACGCAGGTACCACCTGGAGAAGATGGAGTTCTACAAAAATCACCCGGATGTTCATTATTCCTTTATCATGCACGATAAAGAAACATGGACTGAACAAATAGGCGAGAGTACATTCATAGAGCACCTCAAAGTACCTAAAGTTGCCGGAAATTGGGAGTACCGCTACCTGATAAAATCGGGACCTATAGAACCCATTTTGGCTCGCCTGAATCCGGATGCCATTGAAGTTGGCTCGCCGTATTTTTTACCTGGAATCGTTCAGAAAGTGGTCAGAAGGCGGGGTTTGCAATCAAGAGTCTTTGGGTTTTGGCATGCTGATTTTCCTGTTACTTATGTCAAGAGATTTTTGCAGCCATTTTCTGGGGCTGTGGCTAATGTGGGAGAGCAATTGGCTTGGAAACATGCCCGGAAGTATTATAATAAAATGGCCGGAACGATCGTGTCCAGTCAAATTATAATGGATCGGATGCTTAGAAATGGTCTTGAGAAGGTCCACTTTGTTCCTTTGGGAGTAGATTGTGAATTGTTTCACCCGGCTAAAAAAGATGAAGAGATAGTAAAAAAGTATAAACAGAAACAAGATCGCTTGCTATTGTTTTTCCCACATCGCTTTAGCAAAGAGAAAGGACTGGATGTTATATTGGATGCGTATCCATTGATGTGCGAACGACTAGAGCTTGCTCCGGCTCTGGTGATCGCTGGGATGGGACCTTATGAAGGACTCGCAAAGCGGGCCAGTGAAAAATATGAACACGTGCATCTGGAAGGGTTTATTGATGGTAAGGAGCGTATGGCTCAGTATTACGCCAGTGCAGATCTTGGATTTGCCCTGAGTAAGTGGGAGACGTTTGGCCTTTCTCTTTTGGAATCGTTGAGTTCAGGGCTTCCGTTAATTGCTGCGAATGATGGTGCGGCTTATGAGCATATAGACCGATCTGGAGCAGGAGTTGTTTTACCTGAAGTGACTCCAGAAGAAGTGGCGAATGCAGTGGTGACCTACTCAAAAAGCTTGCAGCAAAAGTCTCTAAAAGAGAAGGCAAGAGGTTATGCAGAGCGTTTAACCTGGGAAGCTTGCTTTGAAAAGCAACTTGCTATTTACCAGGGTAAAATCTAGTCAAATTTTTTCCAGTGAGCTTCAAAGTATTTGTACAGCGCATTGTTGTTCTGATTGTCAGCGTTTACAGAGTATCGCAGGCCGGTGGTACCCATGTGTTTAAATGAGTGCATGCGGTAAAATGCAAAGTCACCGATTATCAGCTTGCGAGGAATATTGTTTTTTGCCAGATGACCGCTGAACCAAATATCATCGGCAAATAGTGCCCCTTCCGGAGCATCCGAATAGTCAAAAACATCTTTGGTAAAAAAGGACTTACAAACGAGAAATGACGAAGCACCCTGGAGGATTTCTACATTCAGCGGCTCGGGCACATTTGGATTTGGGTCTTTGAATTTAATGCCAGCTCCTTTCTTCGTTTTTTTTCTGTTGTGCTTCATGTCAGGCGGCACATTCCATCCACACAGGGTTAGTGCAGCACCTGGAAATGTCCTTGTATTTTTAAGGTACGTTTCCAAAAGCCGTTTCGGGTATACCTGATCGTCATCAACTACAACGATAAAGTCGTTTGCAGCAATGCTGTCATCATGTAGAGTAGGGATGAGTTTTGTTCCTGGACCCAAATCCTCTGGCACTCGATTGATTCTCAGATTTTTGATTTTCATTAAATACTTGGGGAGAACATATTGTTTTCCCTTCATGGACATCACTGGAAGGTTCAGTATGATTTCTGAGGGAGGAGTGGTTTGGTCATTTAAGGATAGGAGCGTGGCTTTGATCTTATCAAGCCTATCGGGTGTAGTAGTCAGCGTGAAATGGAATTTGGCTTCCTTAGATGTAGAAATCTTGGTTGTTCGGGTAAATGCTCCATTTAAGAAACAAATATTAATGTAGCGCAGTACTTCACTTACTCTTGACATAATTGGTGCAAATTAATGGTTATTCACCCAGACTTTGAAGGTGAAAATAGATTTAATCAGCTTTCATGTTTACCCTTCATGAGGTAGTTGCTATTGTCTGTTTACTACTTCAAGAGGTGTTAATTTGATTGAAACATGCTTTTATGAAGACGGGCTCTAGAAGATCACTTGGTTTGTGTATCAATGATCTGCACAAAATTATGGAACTTGCGCCCTGAAAATAACTAGTCAAAAGTGGTCTATGGCTTTGAGGATTGTTACTCCTGCGGATACAGTTGATGATCGAATGTCTCTCTTACAGGAGTCTTGTAATCGTAATAATCTTACACTTGATGTCATTGGGAATGGTGCTGAATGGATTCAGAACGTTTACAAGATCAAATTTTTATATGATTATCTCGAATCTGATCAAATATCAGATAGAGATGTCGTGATGGTTGTGGATGCTTTTGATGTGATAGTAGCGGGTAGCGAGGTTCAGATCCTGGATAGTTTTAAAAAGAATGGGTTGGATATTATTTTCTCGGCTGAGGCCAATTTCTATCTAAACGGACGATTTTCTGCATTTTATTGGCGCTATTATCCTAGAAAGTGTGATACGATCTATCATTTTCTTAATTCCGGCTCTATGATGGGGTATGCTGGAAAAATACGAGAATTATTGGATCTTCTTTCCAGCTCATATGGACTGGATTTTGATAAACCAGAGACCATTACTCGGTTTCGTGGAGATCAGGGTTTATACAGTAGATTGTATGCTGATATTAAAATGGGCACAATTAAGGCCTCTTTTAGCATGGGGCTGGACCATTCACAGGAAATTTTTGGTTGTTCTGGAGGACGGATGACCGTATTTAAGTGGCCAACGGTGTCATGGATGCATGGTTATTTGTTATTCAAGTTCGAAAGAAGATTGGTTAAAAGTCTCTCGCTCATTGGTAACCAAAGAGTAAATAGAGACCTGGGATTTAAAAATGGTAATTATATAAATGCCTATACTCAATCGAATCCATTAGTTATTCACTTGCCAGGCACATATAGCAACTTCTCTAAAATTCTATCAAGATTGAAAGGAAATTCAGTCCTTGATTACAATAGTTTATTATTTCCTGTAGCCCTTATCATTAGCTTAATAGCTTATATAAGATCTTTTTTTACCTTAGTAACGGTTCATCTATTTAATAAAGGAAGTGTTAAGGTTGATGAACTATTTCCGGTTGTATTGGCCGATCCAAAAGATAAAGTAACTCATGAGGCATCGCTTGAGAAACAGATGGAGAGCTCAGAGTTGTATTTGATTGATTTAGATAATGAGGAATATAAATTGAAAGACGTTCCTTACATTCTCAGCAGTCTTAAAGGAAAGAACCTATGCTTTGT
Organism: Marinoscillum sp.; assembly: GCA_024305105.1. Classification (GTDB taxonomy): domain Bacteria; phylum Bacteroidota; class Bacteroidia; order Cytophagales; family Cyclobacteriaceae; genus Marinoscillum. The sequence continues at coordinate 8,014 of JAMWZA010000007.1, read as the reverse complement.
AATTAAGAGAGGGCAGGAATTAAAAACCATAACGGCCATGGGCTTAGAAACGGATCGAGTGATATTCTCTGACGAAGGGCCTGAAATACAAGCGAAAATCAAAAACCTGGAGAAGAATGTAGTACTAGTGATTACAGATGATCAGTTGGAATTGGCTGATCAAGGTCAGTCTGTGGTACATTTTAGAAATTACCTGGATGATATTCTCTATCACCAAACAGGAATAAAAAAGCTTTTGGGACAACACCGGATGTTTAGCATTCCTAAGCAAATAAGAATAAAGATTAAACACCAGCAATAATGAAAAAACTAAATTATTTGATCTTGATAATCAGCCTTCTGATTTCAGTAGTGGGTACCGGTCAGGTTATTTATCCTGATAGTTATCTGGTTGAATATTACAAGGCATTGGAGCTTCAAAATGAAGGTTTTCGCAAGCATAAAATGATTCATACAAGTTCTGTTTCGCTTTATGAGCATGACAGTTTACCCAAATGGAATCCATGGGAGGAACAATTTCCTGTTTTCAGGGTAAATGAGAAAGAAAATAAAAGCTTTCATGTGCTGCCAGTTGTTTCTTCATTGAGCTTTAATTCAAAGTACCCACGAGGGTATAATGACGGACCGGTATGGAAAGGAAAGGGAGCAAATGCAGATGTTAACTTCGGCATAAAAGGAAATTTTGGAATTTTACATTATACGTTTGCACCGGTAGTTTATTTTGCTCAAAATGCTGATTTTGAACGTGCGAATAGAGGCATTAATGATAGCCTGTACAGTTATCAGTTCAATAGCCGAATCGATATGGTGCAGCGATTTGGTCCAGATCCAATTACTCGTTTTAGTCTTGGTCAATCTGAGGTTCGGTTGATTTGGAAAAACCTGACTATAGGGGCCTCTACACAGAATATTACATTGGGGCCTGCAAATGTTAACCCAATCATCATGAGTAATAATGCAGCTATGTTTCCTCACATTGATATTGGGACTGACACGCCCATTGAGACAAAAATTGGCGCGTTTGAGTTTCGATCCATCTGGGGGTTAATGCGTGAATCAGACTATTTTGATAGCAATCCTGATAATGACTTGCGTTATTTTCAAGGGGGAGGAGTCTTTCTGCAACCATCTTTCTTGCCGGGTTTCTCATTTGGGGTGAGCAGAATTCATTACCGTGATTTACAGGATCAGGACTTTGGCGTGAAAGACGTGTTCATCTCTTTCGCAGATTTTTCGAGTAATACAGATACGCTCGCCAACGGAAATGTGGTGAATGATGTCTATGACCAGATGACTTCTGCTAATTTTAAATGGACATTCGAAGAGATTGGTTTTGAAGCATACTTTGAGCTGGCCAGGAATGATTTTAGTAATATTAGATCTATACTTACTGAACCTGAACATAGTAGAGCTTATACCATCGGGTTTGCAAAAATGATAGACATAGGAAAGGGTCGGGCGTTCAAAGGGGTTTACGAGCATACGAATTTGGGCCGTCCACGCTTGAGAAATCTAAGACCTGCTACACCAATCTACTACACACATGCATTCTCGCGACAAGGGTACACTCAGAATGGACAGGTTTTAGGTGCAGGTATTGGTCCTGGAGGTAGTGGCGATATTGGGATGATTTCCTATTTCTATCCGCAGGGCCTTTTCGGATTCAGTTTTCAGCGTATTCGATTTAATGATGACTATGCTTTTGATACCTTCAATTCTACGGATGATCGCCCATTTGATACCGAGTATTCCATTTGCTTAAAAGCTATCCGATTTGTGAACGATATGGTCTTTGGAGTGGAGATTACAGGCAGTCAACGTCTCAATTGGAATTATATCTATAAAAATGATATGGTCAATTTTTATGGAAAAGTGACGATGGCTTATGTAATGAAATAAGCCACAGCATCTATTGTTAATTAAAAAACTCAATAAGCTGATCGTGAAGCAGGTGAGACTCTAGTAACTGCCCCTCTTTGAGCATAATTACCTCATCAGCACAGTCAAAGTAGGATTCATCATGGGTAATGGCAAAAACCGTTTTGCCTCTTGCCTTCAAATCTGGGAGTAATTTTTTGTAAAAGATTTTTTTGTAGTGTGGATCTAACCCAGCTGCCCATTCGTCAAAAAGGTATATTGGTTTGTCTTCCAGATACGAAATTAACAACCCCAGACGCTTACGCTGGCCTGTCGAAAGGTTTGTTGTTGTAAGTTTCTGATCAACTATTTTAACCTTCTTGTCAAGTTCGAGAAGTTCAAGGTATTCTTGAGCTTTGTTGTCAATTACTTCTTCTGAAATATGGATCACGCTCTCAAACAGATAGAAGTCAGAAAAGACTATGCTAAACTGATCGCGATAGTCCTCTATGTTTGATTCATCTACCACATTCCCAAAGTGCTCAACCGTTCCAGAGTCTGGGGGGTATAATCCGCACAGTACCTTAGCCAACGTACTTTTTCCACTTCCATTTCCACCAATCAAAAAGGTTATTTGGCCTTTTTTGATATCCAGATTTACAGGGCCAAGTTTAAATACCTTGTCTTCATCCTGCTGATAGTAACTATAGCTAGCACTTTTTAGTGATATTATCGGTTCTTGATCTACCTGATCAAATGATTTATTGGCCAAGTTCTTTTTAAGCGTATTTTTATCCAGATCCAATCCGATTCCTTCGATTTGCTCCATCGCAATACTCAGGCGCTGGAATTCAGGAATCACACGAGTAAGTCGGGTGAGAGGAGCGATAATGAAGATTGTAACGGTTAGAAAGCTCACCATTACATCGTATGTGGTTAATCCTGTTTCGCTGATTAGCATTAGTATTCCGCCTATTCCAAGGAAAAGAATAACCTCACCCCATCTGGAAAATACCTCTATGGTCGTTTTACCTTTCACCTGGTGATTTTTCTGCGCTTCCGTTATGGGTTCAATAATCTCTTTGGTGTAGAGGCTTCGGAATTTTTTATTCATGGTTAATTCCTTCAGCCCATAGATCAATCCTTCAAAATGTCCGAAGAGCTCATTCTGGAAGTTTCTGTTTTGACGCATCCTTACACCATAAGCATTTAGTGGGAGCCTATATAGTATAAATGTCAGAAGGAAAATGGTTAAAAACAATCCAAATAGTTGCCAGGAGATGAACAACATGTAAGCAAAACATCCGAGAACTGTAGTAAATGCCGTGAGCATTGATGGGAGTTTTACAATCACTACCGAAATGGTATTGATGTCGTCGGTCAGGATGGTGAAAAGTCGTTTGGTTTCATATTCTAATTTATGAAAGGAGGCTTCTAATATCTTATTACTAAGTGTAAGCCTCATGTTTTGAATAGCAGTCTGCCCAAGTAAGGTGATTAAGTAGGCTCCACTAATTCCAGTTGCTACGTAAACTATCAGGACAGAAAGAAATTGAGCTATTAGTACTTCCGGATCAGCCATTTTTGTTTTTATGGCCTGATTGAGAATATAAATAACCGCAGCTAAAGCAGATCCAGAAATAAAACTAACAACCGTTGCTATTAAAAACCTCCAGGGTGATGATCTGAAAAGTATTAGTATAACCTTCATAAATTTTTAATCTAATCGGCGGCAAAGTTAAAAGTTTAGACTACAAGTCATATGAAAATAGCTGCAATACATTTTCTGCAGTTACTATTCATCTGCTTTGATTACCTCACTTTCCAGGTAGGTGAAAACACTTTCTGATGCGTTATTTAAGATGTCTTGTTTGCTAAACTCATTCAAAAACTTAGACGATGCCCCCCAATGAATAACGTAGGTGTCTTTATCAATCATGTAATCGAGTACAGGAGTGATCTTTTTCCGCTTTCGAAAGAAGTGTTCGGAGATCAGTGGGCCATACGGATAGAAATATTTTGGGGGATAGGTAGTTAGGTCATGATGATCATAGGTCTTGGATACTCGTTGTAGTAGGAATGGACCCAGTCGCAGCGATTTGAGAATTTCCTTTTTGCTCATTTTTGAGATGTGGACAAAACACTCAAAAAGGTAGTTGTGGTGGGCAGTGAATCCCAATACGGCATTGTTTTCTGAAGCAGAACTTAGATATGCGTACAAAGGGTTTAAGCGATAACCGATAGGTAACTTAATGGCAATGAACCTTACGATTTCCAGGATTGGTCCCCAAATGACGCGATGAAATAGTTGCTCTCTTTTAGCGATGGGCCAGGCGGAATTTTCATTGCCAATAAAGCCAGAGTTTGATTCTAGTAATGGTTTAAGGTTTTTTAATACAATAGTGTCAGCATCCAAATAAACTCCGCCATACAAGTACAGAATAAGGTATCTCAGTAAATTGGATTTAGAACGCTCTATTGGTTTGGTGACTGTTTTCTTGTCTGTATTGCTTCTTGTGCCAGCTATTCCCAAATTTTTGGTGAGTACCTGTTTGACAACTCCTTCTTCGAGTTCACCGATCAACTGATTTGTATCAAGGAGTTTGCATTCAAACCTTATGTTAGATTCGATCACTTCTGGGAAATCATCAAGGTCTAATCTGTCCGACCATAAGGTAACTTTTGCTCCGTCACATCTTATTAAAACTGATTTAATTGCCACGGCCAAAAAGTAAGGCTTTTTTGGCCCCATCCATATGAAATGGTAGTGATTCGGAATGCTGGTTTTACTGATTTTCACGGTCATTTTATTCCTCTTGAGTGCCAATAGTTATGGAAGTACTCGTATAGCGTGGCGTTGTTTTCTCCAGAATGGTTTTCTTTACGGTGGAGCGGTTCACTAAAGACCAAATGTGAAGGCACCTTCATTCGTGCATACCTGAAAGAAGCAGGAATCACAAAGATTTTAGTGGCATCACGCGCCATATTCCCACTAATCCAAATGTCATCAACAAAAAAAGCTTGCTTAGGTGCCCTAGTATAATCAAATAGTTTGTCTGAAAAGAATGAAGTACGCACCGCATAAGTCGATGCTCCCTGCACACAATCTACTTGAGTTGGAGTACGCACCTCAATAGCATTGTTGGGAATACTCCCTATGGCTCCATATTTAATTTTTTTATGTGAATGATTGTTGTCCTCAGGAGCATTCCAACCGACAAGTGTCATGGTGGAGTCTTTAAAGTTGCTTTGGTTGTTGAGATAGTTTGCAAAAAGTTGTTTTGGGTAGACTTCATCATCATCCCCAATAACAATCAGTGTATCGGTTTCTTTTAAGAGGTTTAATGTGGGGAGTAGCTTAGTCGCAGGTCCCATGTCTTCTTCGATTTCATTGATAAGGATGTAAGGACATTGCTTTAAAAAATCGGGGATTAGGTAAGGTCTTTTTTCTCTTTTGGAGAACTTCGGAATATTTAGGATGATCTTATCAGGCCTGATTTTTTGGTCTAATAGAGAAGCGATAGTGGGTTTTATATTCTTAATACGACTAGGAAGCGTCGTGAAGGAAAAGACGATCTCGTAGGTTTCGGTAGATTTGGTCTTTTTAGGAATAAAAAGTCCTGGGAACAAGATTAGCTTGACATACCGAAGGACCTCACCGATTTTACTCATGGACTTTTATTCAGTTCTTTTTTTGTTCAAAGATGAAGAAAAAGCTTTGTGAATGAAAGAATCTACTTCTTAGTTATTCTATTCATACTAGCTTTGTTTTGAACAGTGATTTCGATATGAGTGAAAAAGAATTGATTGTCATTGGGTTTGAAGGTGTAGATAACCATAAGGAACTACAGGCCAAATTTGTCCATGAAGGGTATGACTATCTGTCAATAAGGCCACTAGCGGATACTCAAGAAAAACTGGAAGCACTTATTAGTGAATTGAGAAAGGTTGATCGACCGGTTCTGGTATTGTGGGACACTGCAAGGCTCTTCTTAAGTAAGAATTTCACAAGAAAAATTGATCAGGTATCGTCAGAGGGCGTACTCTTTCCAGCTTCTAGTCATCTTGAGTTTGATAACCATGCGCTCTATTATTACTATTGGAAGCATTTTCCAAGACCCCATAAGCGCTATAATTTCATCGATTCGTCAGCTTTCTATGGTGGGTCAGGAAGCCTTTCAGTACTTATGAAAGATGTTTTGGATACCTATTCAGATGAAACTTCTTTGAGTGTTATGTTAAATAGATATTATGCGGATGCTACCAATGGATGCTTTTCTTCACAGGGAGACATTGTACTTGACTATAAACAGGAAGTTTTTGCAGTAACTCAGCGATCGTCTAAAACACAACTCAGATGGGGGTGGATGTATGAACTATTGTATCAGGTCACAGAAAAGAAGCTATTGAATGAAAGGGGTTTTGAAGATGCTTTACAATACCCTCTCAACGTAATAGAGAAGGATGGCGTTTTTTATCAACAGATCACCAAAACGGAACCGGGGATATTAATCTCTGAACCGATACCAGAGTCACCAATTTCACTACCGGTGCCCTTGAAAAAGGAAATCAGAAAGGCCACAATAGGTGAGTACTTAGCGATTAATAAGAAGAATAAATGGACGCAAAAGTATAGTAAGTTGTTTCGCTACCAGATCAACAAAGCCAAAAAGGTGACCGATGGAACTAATAAAATACTTTCACGTCTTGAGCAGAAGCAGCCACTTAGTTTTGCGCATTACAATGATGGAGAACTAAGTTTTATTAAAGATTACCTTCAGGAGAAACATCATAATAATTGGTACGGTCGTAAACAGCAGCAATATGATCCGGTACTTGCAAAACGACTTCATGAAGCAATGCAATACCGTAAAGAAGGGTATTTTGTAGGAGTTCCTTGCTCTGTTCATCATCGCAGATTGAGAAAGTTGGCGGATAAAATTGTTGGTGACTATGAATACAAAATACAGGCCATGTCCATCCATCATAATCTTGCCTATATGCCACGCTTGTTGCAGGCGTTAAAGGATCGGGAAGTGTATTTTTTTTGTAACGAATTTCAGGACTTATCCTTTTTCAAGCATGTGGGTATCGAAGTGGATCCAAAACGAGTGACTACAGTACCTTTTAAAAACTCATATCTGGAGTATGATCAATATGCGAAAATGAAGTTTCCTAAAGATGCGGTCGTTGTTTTAATATGTGGTATGCTGGCGAAAATTTTGACAAAGATTTGGTATGAAAACCACGATTCGCTCACTGTACTGGCTCTTGGTTCTAGTCTCGATGATCAGATACAAAAGCAAATGATCAAGTTTGAGCCATATCCAAAAGAGATGCCAATGGCCGTTCGAGGTGGGAGACCATTCTTATTTGGCAGGAAGAAATTCTGTCGGGAATGCTACGACATCTAATGGATCTGTTTTGTTATTGAAAGACCAATGACCTTTGGCTTCTTTCCATTAAGATCAATGAATCAAACTCATCTACCATATGATCGATTCTTTCAGTAATTAGCACAGGAGCTTCATTGAAGTTTGCCAGCAGTGAGTCAATCTCATGATAAATATGCTTTTCGTAGTTCGTAGCATCATTGGTTTCATTCTGGAAAGCTTTAGATTGTTGGATTCGGCATAGCGCACAGAAACTCTGAGTTCGGCTAATGATAAGCTGGTTAGTGCAAATTCGAATGCATGATTCAAGTCGTCCTGAACAACCGTATCTTCTTTAATCTTCTCATAAACATAGATTAATTCCTTTACTGATTCTTCTACAATTTCACTTGTATTTAGGTCAACATCGGACTTCAGGTACTGAATGCTTTGAATGGCTTTATCCAAATGGTAAAGACTTCTGTCTCGATCTACTTCTCTTGTGTAGTGTCTTACATTATTTAGGTGAATGTCAGGCGACATGTTCTTCTCATTCAGAGAAGGGTGCTCAGCTTCATAACTGACGTCAAATAGCCTGATGACATAGAATATGCTTATTAAAAATACTAGAGCACCTAGGTTGGTTAAGAATTTAAGTTTCATAATGTTAGTGGTTTAATGAACCTAAATTCAATGTAGTAAGAGATTTTGGAGTAATTCTGGTGATTAGTTAGGGCCTGCTGAAAAAGTCTGGAGTGTGCCAGCTACGAGGCGGCAAAGAGAAG